>NZ_DBIC01000086.1:0-29685 GCF_002296545.1 Herbaspirillum sp. UBA812
TTCGGCAATCCCGTGCCCCTGGTCGATCACCGAGACCGTGACCGATTCTGCACCATCGTCATTGCGGGTCAGCTCGGCGGTCACGCGCAGGATGCGACGCGCGGAGGGAACGGCGGCCATGGCCTGGATGCCGTTGCGGGTCAGGTTCAGGATCACCTGCTCCAGCAGCACCTGATCGCCCAGCACAGGCGGCAGCGACTTGGGCACCTGCCATTGCAGCACCACGAAGAACTGCTGGGCCTGCAATTCGATGAGCGGGGCCACGTTGTCCACCAGCTGCCGGATCTGCAGACGCTGGCGCGCCGGTTCGCGCTTCTTGACGAACTGGTGCACGCTGCGGATCACGTGGCCGGCGCGCTGGGCCTGGGTGTGGATCTTTTCCAGCGCCGGCTGCAGCGCCTTGGGATCGGCCTGGCCCTGCTGCATCATGTTCAGCGCCCCGGTGGTATAGCTGGAGATGGCCGCCAGCGGCTGGTTCAGCTCGTGCGCCAGGGTCGAGGCGATCTCGCCCATGCTGGCCAGGCGGGCGCTGGCCTGCAGCTTTTCTTCCTGGGTGCGGTTGAGGTCTTCGGCGCGCTTGCGTTCGGAAATGTCGAGGATGGAACCCATCCATCCGGTCTGCTTGCCATCCTGGTCCACCAGCGGCGATTCGAAGATCAGCACCGGGAAGCGCTCGCCGTCGCGGCGCTGGAAGATGGTCTCGAATTGCGGCGTGGCGCGCCCGGCCAGCACGTTGGAGAATCGCTCCTGGTATTCATCCATCGCTTCCGGCGCCCAGTAAGGCATGGGCGGGATTTTGCCAACCAGTTCTTCCGCCGCGAAGCCGACCATCTTGCAGAAGGCCGGATTGACGTAGGTGATGCGGCCCTGCAGGTCGCGGGCGCGCATGCCGGTGACCAGCGAGTTTTCCATCGCCGCGCGAAACACGGCTTCGTTGAGCAGGGCCTTCTCGGCCTTGGTGCGGCGGTTGATGTCGCGCCACAGCGCCCACAGGCTCCACAGCAGACCCAGCGAGAGCACGATCACCGAACCCACCAGCAGGTTGGGCAGCAGCTTGGGTGCGCTCTTGGTGCTATTGGTATGCAGCACCAGCGTCAAGCCCGGCAGCTCCAGTTCACGCCGATGGGTGTAGACGTTCAGGCCCGGTCCGCCCGAGGTGCGGCGTGCCACTACGTTGTCATCGGTATCGGTGAGCGAGATTTCATTGTCCTGGGCGAACCACCACGGCACCATCTCGTTGAGGATGCGTGCCACCGCATAGCTGGCCACCAGGCTGCCGATGTAGTGATTGTCATGGAACAGCGGCACGTGATAGTCCATCAGCATCGGCTCGGCGATGCCGGGCGGGATGGCCGGCGGGCTGTAGAGCGGGCGGCGCATCTGGCGCGCGCGGTCGGCCGTCATCAGCGAGGGTTGCGAGAGATCCTTGCGGCTGATCGGCAGATCATCGGTTGAAGCGACCGGATGGCCTTCGGCATTGAACCAGGTCACGCGATAGAACTCGCGGTTGTTGCGCAGCAGGGCGTTCAGGCGGCTGCGGAAATGATCCTGATGCAGGCGGCCGTTGCTGATCTCGCGGCCGATGATGCGCATGCTCTCGTCATCGCGGCTGAGCTGGAAGCGGATCGCCTGTTCCACCCACAGCGAATCGGCGATCAGTTGCTCGAGCCGTTCGCTGGCTTCCATCTGCTGTGCCTGGCGCGGCAGCCAGATCAGCGTGGCCAGGAACAGGCACACCAGCAGGAAAGGGATCAGCCAGCGCATGGTGGTCTTGCGGCCGGAGGCCTGCAGCTGCGAGGCGGCATCGGGCTGGGGAGCGATCGGGGGCGGCGGGACGGTTTTCATGACGCCGCCAGTGTAGCCGCGCCCAAAAGCTTGCGCCAGCTTCCTGCGTGGCGGGAAGTGGACGGCAGGGACATTGTGGTTAACCACACTTGCTCCGTTTTGGTGAGGCCGCGCAAAATTCGCCAGCACAATCCGGTCCCCGCCAAGACCGGCCTTAGTCCATAAAAATTACTAACTAAATCATTTCCATCTCATTGGGGAGACAAGCATGAAACTGAAGTCCATCGTCTTTGCGCTGGCTGCGGCGACTGTCGTCAATGCAGGCCTGGTTGCCAGCGCTTTCGCGCAACAGCCCATCATCATCAAGTTCAGTCACGTGGTGGCCAACGACACGCCCAAAGGCAAGGCCGCCGAGCGTTTCAAGGAGCTGGCCGAGAAGGCCACCAAGGGCCGCGTGAAGGTCGAGGTCTATCCCAACAGCACCCTGTACAAGGACAAGGAAGAACTGGAAGCCCTGCAACTCGGTGCCGTGCAGATGCTGGCGCCGTCGCTGGCCAAGTTCGGTCCGCTGGGCGTGAAGGAGTTCGAAGTCTTCGACCTGCCTTACATCTTCCCCAGCAAGGACGTGCTGTACCGGGTGACCGAAGGTCCGATCGGCAAGGACCTGTTCAAGAAGCTGGAGCCCAAGGGCATCACCGGCCTGGCCTACTGGGACAACGGTTTCAAGGTGATGTCGGCCAACAAGCCGCTGCATCAGCCGTCGGACTTCCGTGGCCTGAAGATGCGCATCCAGTCCTCCAAGGTGCTGGATGCCCAGATGCGCGCACTGGGTGCCAACCCGCAGGTGCTGGCCTTCTCCGAGGTCTACCAGGCGCTGCAGACCGGCGTGGTCGATGGCACCGAGAACCCGCCCTCGAACCTGTACACCCAGAAGATGCATGAAGTGCAGAAGCACGTCACCGTCTCCAACCACGGCTACCTGGGCTATGCGGTGATCGTCAACAAGAAGTTCTGGGACGGCCTGCCCTCCGACGTGCGCACCCAACTCGAAGGCGCCATGAAGGATGCGACCAAGTACGCCAACGCCATCGCCCAGCAGGAAAACGATGCGGCGCTCGCCGCCGTCGAAAAGACCGGCAAGACTACCGTCTACCGCCTGACCGATGCCCAGAAAGCGGAGTGGCGCAAGGCGCTGCTGCCGGTACAGCAGCAGATGGCCAGCCGCATCGGCAAGGACCTGATCGACGCCGTCAACAAGGAATCGGCTGCGCTGGGCCAGAAGTAAATCCGTTGGCTCCAACGGGCGCCCGCCTTCGCAATGAAGCGGGCGCATTGCAGAGAAGAACAATCCGAACAAGCAATGTCATGGGCTGATACCGCTGTGGTATCGGCCTGCTGGCGCAAGGAGACTTCATGAAGTTACTCGACCACCTGGAAGAGTGGCTGATCGCGTTCCTCATGGCCGCGGCCACCTTCATCATTTTCGTGGCGGTGGTACACCGCTACGCCTCGGGCCTGGATATTCCCTGGCTGCAGGACCAGCTCATCCAGATCAACATGAGCTGGGCCCAGGAGCTGTGCATCTTCATGTTCGTGTGGATGGCCAAGTTCGGCGCCGCTTACGGCGTGCGCACCGGCATCCACGTCGGCGTCGATGTGCTCATCAACCGCATGAACACCCCGTGGCGCAACAAGTTCGTGCTGCTGGGCCTGTTTGCCGGTGCGCTTTTTACCGGCATCGTCGGGACTTTCGGTGCCGAATTCGTCTACGACATCGCGCAGCACGACAGCACCTCCGAGGTGCTGGAGCTGCCGATGTGGATCGTCTACCTGGCCGTGCCGCTGGGGTCGTACCTGATGTGCTTCCGTTTCCTCCAGGTCGCGTGGAATTTTTATCGCACCGGCGAGTTGCCCAAACATGACCACGCCCACGTGGAAGGTCTGGACGAAGAAACCAGCGGAGGTAAAGCATGAATGCACTGATCATTTTCGTCTTGCTGTTCGGGCTGATGCTGACCGGGATGCCCATCTCGATCTCGCTCGGCCTGACGGTCCTGACTTTCCTGTTCACGATGACCGATGTGCCGATCCAGTCGGTGGCGCTGAAGCTGTTCACGGGCATCGAGAAGTTCGAGATCATGGCGATCCCGTTCTTCATCCTCGCTGGCAATTTCCTCACCCACGGCGGTGTGGCGCGGCGCATGATCAACTTCGCCACCTCCATGGTCGGCCACTGGCACGGTGGCCTGGCGCTGGCCGGGGTGCTGGCCTGTGCGCTGTTCGCAGCGGTGTCGGGCTCGTCGCCGGCCACTGTGGTGGCCATCGGCTCCATCATCCTGCCGGCAATGGTCAAGCAGGGATTCCCGAATCGCTTCGGCGCGGGGGTGATCACGACTTCCGGCGCATTGGGCATCCTGATCCCGCCTTCCATCGTGATGGTGATGTATTCGGTCTCCACCAATACCTCGGTGGGCAAATTGTTCATGGCGGGCGTGGTGCCGGGTTTGCTGCTGGCCTTCCTGCTGGGCCTGACCACCTGGTTCCTGGCGCGCAAGAACAATTATCCGCGTCTGAAGAAGGCGACCTGGGCCGAGCGCGCTGCAGCCTTCCGCAAGAGCGGCTGGGGCCTGTTCCTGATCGTCATCGTCATGGGCGGCATCTACACCGGTGTCTTCACGCCTACGGAAGCAGCGGCCATGGCGGCGGTGTATGCCTTCTTCATCGCGGTCTTCGTCTACAAGGACCTGAGCCTGAAGCAGGTGCCCAAGGTACTGCTGGATTCGGCGTCGATGTCGGCCATGCTGCTCTACATCATCACCAATGCGGTGCTGTTCTCTTTCCTGGTGACCAGTGAAAACATCCCGCAGACGATGGCGGCATGGATCACCGATTCGGGACTGGGACCGATCACCTTCCTGCTGGTGGTCAACATCCTGCTGCTGCTGGCCGGTAACGTGATGGAGCCGTCGTCGATCGTGCTGATCCTGGCACCGATCCTGTTCCCGGTGGCGATGAAGCTGGGCATCGATCCGGTGCACTTCGGCATCCTCATCGTGGTCAACATGGAAGTGGGGATGTGCCATCCGCCGGTGGGGCTGAACCTGTATGTGGCCTCGGGCATCACCAAGATGGGCATCACCGAACTGACCATTGCGGTCATGCCGTGGCTGCTGACCATGCTCGGTTTCCTGGCGCTGGTGACCTACTGGCCGGGCCTGTCGCTGTGGCTGCCGAACCTGATCTACAACTGATCCGCAGCCATGTCCTGAGACGATGAAATCGGCGCCGTTACCTGGGTTGCACCAGGCCGGTGCCGATTTCGTCAGATGTCTGTCAAGTTGCTGAAAAGTATGTTGGTTTTGCCCTGAAAAAGTGCTTTGAGACGGCACAAAGTGCTGCTAAAGTGCGTGCTTTGCTGAATCGGCAGCGTGCACTTGCCGCCCTGGCAATCGAGTTTTGTTTTAGGTTTTTTTAGTGAGTTGTTGATGTACTTGCCTTGGCGGCGACCCCTCCGACACATCGGTCCGGGCGTGGCGAGGCAGCACCGAATACAAAGCGGGTGGTGCATGACAAACGGTATCAATACCGGGAAACTGAGGAGACGTGCATTCGATTGAAACCGTTCAAACGGTCGGGAATGCATCTGGAGTATTTTGAAGGCGCATCCGCGGATGCGCCTTTTTTCTTTGTGTCGCGTGGTGCTGATGATGTGTATAAATCGTTTATACGGTTTATATGTTTTACCTCCCGCACGCCGCCGTCAGCCCAGTACCCGCTCCCCGTGTGGCGTCGACACCACAGCACGCAGGCTGGCCTGCTTTCCTTCCTGCAACACGATACGCGCATCGTCCAGTCCGATGGCCCGGCATGCGGCCTGCAGATCCTGCGCGGCGGGATGTTCCAGAACCAGTTGCTGCAAACGGCATCCGCGGTCGGGCAGGGCGCTGGCCGGGTGCGGCTGGCTGAGCCACTGGATCAGCGACGGCATCACGCCCTCGCAGGCCAATGTTCCATCGGCGGCGATGGTGATGAGCCAGTCCAGCGCACCGCGGCTCATGGGTTCGATCACGCCCGGTGAAACGGGGCTGGCCGCCACGGCCGCCGCGATATCGCTGGTGCGGGCCACCCAGTGCGCCAGGCGGGGCGCAGCGTCCTTGCCCAGATGATCCATGCCGAACCAGCGCGGCCGCTCGGGCGCATCGGCGTTGGGGTCGATGGTGATGACTTCGAGGTAGAAGCCTTCGCCCAGCGACAGCAGTGCGTTGTGCGTGCCCAGCCGCACATGCTGGCCGCCGATGCGCGGTGCCATGGAAACGCCCAGGCACTGTTCCACCCAGACCATGCCGGATTTGAGCGTGGGGGCGGTGATGACCAGGTGGTCGGGTTCGGTGTGCAAGGGGGCGGTGCTCATGCGGTCTCCATCAAGTTTTGCCTGATGGTATCAAGCCCGCGCGTGAATTGCTTACAATAGCTGCCCCAGGTCCATGCCACGGCTCACGATGACCCCAGCAGATTCCCAATTGTCCGCCCTGTTTTCCGCCGTGGTGCACACGCCCTTCGGCGGCATGGGGGTGCGCACCCAAGCCGGGGCCTTGGTCGAGATGGTCTACCTGCCGCCGCACTACGCCGAGAAGGACGCCACCGATGCCGTGGCCGCGCAGGCGGTGCAGCAGATCACGCGTTATCTGGCTGACCCCGCTTTTTGTTTCGAACTGCCGCTGGTGAGCGTGGGCAGCGCCTTCCAGCAGCGCGTCTGGCATGCCATTGCCGAGATTCCCTGTGGTCAGGTGCTGACCTATGGCCAGGTCGCCAAGCGCATCCAGTCCGGACCGCGCGCGGTCGGTCAGGCTTGCGGGGCCAACTGGTATCCGCTGGTGATCCCCTGTCATCGGGTGACGGCGGCGGGCGGCCTGGGCGGCTTCTCGCATCATGACGATGAGGATGGCTTCCATCTGGAGGTCAAGCGCTGGCTGCTGCGCCATGAAGGCGTGGCGGGATACTGAAGAAGACGCATGGGACGCACCACACCAAAGATCGAAGCCCCGTCCGTGAGCCGCGAGGCCATCGACGAATTCTGTGACAGCCTGTGGCTGGAAGATGGCCTGTCCAAAAATACGCTCGACGCCTACCGGCGCGACATGACCCTGTACGCCCACTGGCTGTATCAGGAGCGCGCCAAGGCCCTTTACGAGACGCAGGCCGAAGATCTCAACGCCTATTTCGCGGCGCGCCACGATGAGACCAAGCCCAGTTCCTCCAATCGCCGCCTGGCGGTGTTGAAGCGCTTCTTCCAGCTGGCCCTGCGCCAACATCACGTCACCGCCGATCCCTGCCTGAAGCTGCGTTCGGCACGCCAGCCGCAGCGTCTGCCCAAGACCATGTCGGAAGGTCAGGTGGAAGCGCTGCTGGCCGCGCCCGATGTGTCCACGCCGCTGGGCCTGCGTGATCGCGCCATGATCGAGTTGATGTATGCCAGCGGCTTGCGGGTCTCGGAACTGGTGACCTTGAAGAGCATCGAGGTCGGCATGAATGAAGGCGTGCTGCGCGTGACCGGCAAGGGCAGCAAGACGCGCCTGGTGCCGTTTGGCGAGGAAGCTGGTGCGTGGATGGCGCGCTATCTGGCCGAGGCGCGCAGCCAGATCCTGCAGGGACAGATCGATGATGCGCTCTTCGTCACCGCGCGCGGCGGGCCGATGACGCGCCAGATGTTCTGGACCCTCATCAAGAAATACGCGCTGCAGGCCGGTATTACGGTGCGCCTGTCGCCGCACACGCTGCGCCATGCCTTTGCCACGCACCTGCTCAACCATGGGGCCGACCTGCGCGTGGTGCAGCTGCTGCTGGGGCATGCCGACATTTCCACCACCCAGATCTATACCCACGTCGCACGCGAACGCCTCAAGCAACTGCATGCCGCACATCACCCCCGCGGCTGATCTTGCGGCATAATGTGCGCCCATGACGGCCCGGCCGGCCTGTGCGGCCGGTCAGTGTGCCGTCAGGAAGAGACCGATGAGCGCCAAGAAAGAACACATCTCCGAAACTCCCGCCACGCAATTCCTGCGCAAGCAGGGCGTGGCGTTCACCGAGCATCCCTACGCCTACGAGGAGCACGGCGGCACCTCGGTGTCCTCGCGCGAACTCGGTGTGGATGAGCATGCGGTCATCAAGACCCTGGTGATGCAGGACGAGGCCGCCAAGCCGCTGCTGGTACTCATGCATGGCGATTGCAAGGTCTCCACCAAGAATCTGGCGCGCCAGATAGGCTGCAAGTCGGTCGAGCCGTGCAAGCCGGAGGTGGCCAATCGTCATTCAGGTTTCCTGATCGGCGGTACTTCGCCCTTCGGCACGCGCAAGACCATGCCGGTCTATGTGGAGTCGACCATCCTCGAACTGGACAAGATTTACATCAACGGCGGCCGGCGCGGTTTCCTGATCGGCATCGATCCGGCGGTGATCCTGAAAGTGTTGCCGGCCAAGGCGGTGCAGTGTGCACTGGCCGATGCAGTGTGAACCGTCACGCTCAAACTTGACGACACTTGACGCGCGCTGACGCCGCTCCCCGATAACAGAGACAACAGAAAGCAAAAGCAGAAAGCCCCACCTCATGTACAACATCCTCTTTGCCATCGCGGCCTACCTGATCGGTTCACTGTCCTTTGCGGTGCTGGTGTCCAAGCTGTTCGGCCTCTCCGATCCGCGCACCTACGGCTCCAAGAATCCGGGCGCGACCAATGTCCTGCGCAGCGGCAACAAGAAGGCAGCTGTGCTCACCTTGCTGGGCGACGGTTTCAAGGGCTGGCTGGCGGTGTGGCTGGCGCAGAAATTCGGTCCGCACTATGGCGTGGACGATACCGGCATCGCGCTGGTGACGCTGGCTGTCTTCCTCGGGCACCTGTGGCCGGTGTTCTTCCGCTTCGTCGGCGGCAAGGGCGTGGCTACTGCACTGGGCATCCTGCTGGCGCTGAACCCGTGGCTCGGTCTGGCCACGCTGGCGACCTGGCTGGTGGTGGCCTTCGCCTTCCGTTATTCCTCGCTGGCAGCGCTGGTGGCAGCGCTGTTTGCACCGTTCTATTACGGCCTGCTGTTCGGCACGACCGATGGCATCCTGCTGGCCGTGGTCGCCATGGCGGCACTGCTGATCTATCGCCATCGCAAGAACATCGGCAATCTGCTGGCGGGCAAGGAAAGCCGCATTGGTGACAAGAAGAAGGCGGCCAAGTAAGCCTGCCGATTGGAATGAAAAGAAGGGCCGCCATTTGCATGGCGGCCCTTCTTGTTGATGGCATTCTCATCCGTACGATTGATCGGCACCAGGCCGTTGACCCGATAAGGGATAAGCTTCGCGGAGTTGAACGAACCGGGATACTGACGGTGGTACGACCGTGTGGAAGCCTTCGGACGGCAAGGGAAGTAGGGCAGAGGGAGAGGAGCAATTCTGCGTGCACATCAACAATCAATGTCTGCCAAGCACAGCCAACCCTATTGTTTCCCCTCAACCCGCGTGCTGTTTAATACGCCCACACCCAATACTGCCGTAGAGATACCAATGATCTTGATGAGATTGGCGCTGTCTTTCAGCAGCCACACCCCAAGAAGTGTGGACAATACAGGCGTCAGCAGCGAATAGGGGGCCAGCTTGCTCACCGGATAGCGCTCCAGCTGGCGATACCAGATCCAGTAGCCGAGCACCGATGAACCCAACGCACAATAGGCCGTGGCCAGCCATGCATGCCAACTGGCCTCCATGACGGCATGAGCCTGTCCGTGTTCAAACATCCACGATGCCAGCAGCACCTGCGGCACGCCCAGCAAGGAAGACCAGCACATCATCGCCATCAGATCGGGGATACGGGCGTGCTTGACGATGATGTTCGAGGCCGCCCACGCGAGCGCACTGCCCAGCAGCAGAAATGAGGCGAGTACTCCGGGCATCGAGGGGCTGAAGGTAAGGATGGCCACGCCCATCAGCGAGACGGCCAGCCCGACCCAATGACGACGTGCCATCGTTTCGTCGAACAGCAGCACGCCCAGAACGATCGCCAGGGGCGTTCCCATCTGCAGCAGGATGGCACCGGTGCCCGCCTCCGCCATGCCCAGCCCGATGAACATCAGAGAAAAATGCAAGGTCGAGAACGTGGCCGACAGCATCACGATCCACTTCCATTGTGTGCGCGCGATGCGCCACGGCGGCGCGAAGGGCAGCAACACGACACCGACCATGGCCAGCCGCATGGCCGTCATCAACAACGGTGGCAGTTCAGCGACACCGGCTTTGACGGCGATGATGTTGCCCGCCCACACCGCGATGGCGATGAGGACAGCAAAAAGATCCTTGGGAGACATGAGATGGGAAATAAAGCGAGACGCGGGGGAAGGGCGGGCGTGACAACGGCAACCTGCGAAGACCGAAAAGAAAAAGGGGATTGGCAACTGCCGCCAATCCCCGAAAAGTCACCACACTCAGGTGACACTGCCTCAAGCAACTTCCAGGGGATGCAAAGACAACATTCAGGGCATGGGCTGGAACTTCAATTCGCTCAGCGGTGCGATTTTTTCAGTACGGGTGATGCCATAGCGGGTATCCGGACCGAGCCACTTGTCCCAGATCTTCTTGAATTCACCCGAACTCTCCAATGCCATCAGGCCCTTGTTGACCGCCGCCGCAAAGGCAGGCTCGCCCTTGCGCATGCCGGCTCCGATCGGTTCCAGCGCCATCGGTTCGCGCAGGATCGCCAGTTCGTTAGGACTGCCCTTGGTCTCCTGGGCATACTGGATGGCCGTCATCATGTTGGTGACGAAGCCGTTCACCTTGTTCTGCTGCAGGGCCAGATAGGCCGATCCGGAATCCTGGAAGGTCACTGCCTGGCCATTCTTGACCGACATGTAGATCGACTGTTCCGAGGTCGATCCCTTGGCTGCACTGATGCGCTTGCCTTCGAAATCAGCCAGAGTCTTGCCGGCGTCGGCCTTCTTGACCAGCAATACCTCCTTGGTGATGTAGTAGGCATTGCTGAACTCGATCTGTTCGCCGCGGGTCTTGGTGTAGGCCAGGTTGGCGATGACCAGATCGACGCGTCCCATCTTCACTTCCGAAATGCGCGCCTCGACCGACAAGGGCTTGAGCGTGGGCTTGAGGCCCATTTCCTTGGCCAGCGCGTTGCACAGGTCCACATCCATCCCCACCAGCGCGCGCGTCTTGGGGTCGGGATACGAGAACGGAACGACATCCGCATAGACGCCACAGATCAACTCCTTGCGTGCCTGGACCTCTTGCAACTGGTCCGCGTTGGCCTGCGGGATGATGCCGATCGCGCTACAGAACAGGAAGGCACCAGCGATGCGATTCAATTTCATGATGTAAGGCTCCTCAGTTTTTCTTGGAACAGGTCTTGATGAATGATTGCCCCTGCCTGCCGGCAGGAGACCTTGGGTCGAATCCGCTTGATCAGGACGAATTCCGTGGACTGCAACTTGTTGCCGGTGTCGCACCGCGCGGCTCAGTGCGAGCGCAGGTCGGAAAGGAAACGCTGCGCGCGCGGATGTTCCGGGCTGGTGAAGAACTTCTCGGGCGTAGCTCGTTCGAGGATGGTCCCTGCATCCATGAACCAGACCTGGTCGGCCACTTCCCGGGCAAATCCCATTTCATGCGTGACGCACATCATGGTCATGCCATCGCGCGCCAGACTCTTCATGACGTTGAGCACTTCGCCCACCATTTCGGGGTCCAGCGCCGAGGTGGGTTCATCGAAGAGCATGGCCGGCGGGTCCATGGCCAATGCCCGGGCGATGGCCACACGCTGCTGCTGGCCGCCGGAGAGCTGGCCCGGGAAGGAGTCGGCCTTGGAAGACAGGCCCACGCGCTCCAGCAAGCTCATTGCCTTTTCGCGCGCAGCCTGGCGCTTGAGACCGTTGACCCGGGTCGGCGAAAGGATGATGTTGTCCATCACCGACAGGTGCGGAAACAGGTTGAACTGCTGGAACACGAAACCCACGCGGGTACGGAACTTGTTCAGGTCAAGCCCGGCGGCATTGACGTCCTGGCCATCGAAGGCAATCTGTCCTTGCTGGATGTCCTCGAGACGGTTGACCGTCCGGATCATGGTGGACTTGCCGGAGCCCGAGGGACCGCAGACAACCACGACCTCACCACGCTTGACCTGGGCATTGACGTTGACCAGGGCATGGTAATTGCCGTACCACTTGTTGACGTCAGTGAAGATAATCATGAATTCTCCTTGCTTGCTGCTGCGGGAAGCGCGGTCATGGACAGCTTGCTGCCAACATCCGGCTTGTTCTTGCGTGCCTTGCCGGCGCGCTTGTTGGTAATGCGGCGCTCGATGTAGTCCGCCAGCTCCGTAAAGGAGAAACACAGGACGAAATAGATCAGGGCCAGTAGTGAAAAGACCGCCAGCGGTTTGGTCAGCAACTGGTTGTTGACCTGATTGGCTGCGAAGGTCACCTCGGGCACGTTGATCACGTAACCCAACGAGGTTTCCTTGATGGTCGAGACGAACTGGCTGATCATGCTGGGCATCATGTTGTACAAGGCCTGCGGCAGGATCACGAAGCGCAGCGTGCGGAAATACCCCAGCCCCAGTGCACGCGAAGCTTCGAGCTGTCCTTTGGGCAGCGCTTCGATACCGGCGCGGATGACCTCGCAGAGGTAGGCGCTCTGGTAGATCACCAGGGTACACAGCATGGTGGTGAAACCGGTGATGGTCCGGCCGATCAGCAAGGGCAGGAAGAAATACACCCAGAAGATCACCATGATCAGTGGAATGCCGCGGATGGTGTAGACCAGCATGGTTGCCGGAACACGGAATACGGCCATCGGACTGATGCGGGCCAGGGCCAGCAGGATACTGACAGGAAAGGCAAGGCCCAGACCCAGCAATGAAAGGATCAGGGTGATGGCCAGTCCGCCCAGCGCACCGTGCGGATATTGCCCGAGCAGCAGCAGTTCCCAGTAGTTGTGCAGGATATCGAACATGATTTAGCGGCTTCCTGGAATCTTGTAGTGACGCGAGATTGCCTCGCCTGCTGCCATCAGTGCCAGGGACAAGGCCAGGTAGCCGACACTGGCGATGAGATAGGCTTCAAAGGTGCGGAACGTGTAGTTCTCCAGTTGTCGCGTGGCGTAGGTCAGCTCGGCCACACCAATGGCCATGGCCAGACTGGTGTTCTTGAACAGCAGCACGGTATGGTTGATCAGGGGCGGCACCGCAATGCGCAGTGCCTGCGGCAGGATCACGAAACGCATGGTGCGCAGATAGCTCAGACCCAGTGCCCGCGAGGCTTCGAACTGGCCAGCCGGAATCGCCCGCAGGCCGCTGCGGATGTCTTCCGATACATAGGCGGCCATGCACAAGCCGATGGCAATGACGGAGTAGAGGAATTCACCGTTGAACTGGTTGATCCACATCTGGGCCTCGTCAGGCAGCAATGAGGGCAGCGCGAAATACCACATCATGATCTGCACCAGCATCGGTACATTGCGGTGGTAGGCCACGAAGCACGATACGATGCCCATGGCAAGCCGGTGACCGCTCATGCGCATGGTGGCCAGCAAGGTCCCCAGCAGCATCGCCACGAGCCAGGACGCAACCGTCAGCTCCAGAGTAAGCAGCAGGCCCTTGACCAGCAAGTCGGCATATTGCCCTTGCAGGACGGCTGCAAAATTGAGGTTGAGGTTAATGGCGTTTCTCCTTTACTGATGCGCCCACGGTATGCGTGTTGGCAATGACAACTCGTTTGCAGAGAGAATACGCGGTTCAAAAACGATAAGAAAAGACGCTTTTCATCTGATCCGATAAGTTTCTGAAATGGTGGTGCATCCTTCGTCTCTGGTGGTGCAGCAAGCCCCATTTTGGGGCTGTCCGAGCTCGCGGCCGGTCACGATCTGGCGCGTGCAAGTACGCGGCCATGGCGTATTGCAAGAATCACGCGCATGGCGGCAACCGGCATCAGCAAACGCGTCAGCGACGCAAACGAGAGGGACTGGAGAGCAGTTCCGGATTGACCGGGGTCAGTACCGCCGGTACCGGTGCGGCACAGACGGCTTCCAGGTTGCGTACTGCCAGCAGTGCCATGGCGCGTCGCGTCTGGATGGAGGCACTGCCGATGTGCGGGGTCAGGACCGCATTGGGAATGTCCAGCAGGTCCGGCCGCACATTGGGCTCACCCTCGAAGACATCCAGTCCGGCTGCGGCGATCGTGCCGGCGCGCAGCGCCTGGGCCAGGGCGGCATCATCGATGACGCCGCCGCGTGCGATATTGACCAGGGTGGCGGTGGGCTTCATCAGCGCCAGTTCCGCAGCACCGATCGCATGATGGGACGAAGCAGAGTAGGGGACCACTACGATCAGGTGATCTGCTTGCGACAGCAACGTCTGGCGATCCACATAGGCCGCATTGCAGGATTGTTCGATCAAGGGATCCAGGCGACTGCGGTTGTGATAAATCACACGCATGCCGAAACCATGCGCGCCGCGCCGGGCAATGGCCTGGCCGATGCGGCCCATGCCAAAGATGCCCAGGGTACTGCCGTGGACGTCGGCTCCCAGCAGCATGTCGTAGATCCCCGTCTTGTTCCATTGCCGCGCGCGCACGTAGCGATCGGATTCGGCGATTCTGCGCGCGGTGGCCATCAGCAAGGCGAAGCCGAAATCCGCCGTGGTCTCGGTGAGCACGTCCGGGGTATTGGTGACCAGTACGCCGCGCTGGTTGCAGGCCTCTACATCGATGTTGTTGTAGCCCACGCCGACGTTGCACACTGCGCGCAATTGCGGACAGGCATCCAGCAATGTGGCATCGATGCGGTCGCTGCCATGGGTCACCGCGCAGACCTTGCCTTGAAGGCGTGCGATGAGCTCAGGCTGGCTCCACAATACGTCCTGTTGATTGTCGAGTACGTCGAAGCGCGTCTGCAGGCGCTCCAGGATGTCCGGGAAGGTCGCCCGGGTAACGGCGATGGCTGTTTTCATCTGGTCTGTCTCCGATATCGTTTTATTTATTGACACCTGCGCGCAAACGCCATTTGGCGCAGGTGGTGCTGCACTCGCAGAATTGGCGTCAGCCGGCGCTGTTGGCTTCGAGCGCGTCAATCCAGGAACGGTCGTAGCGGCCTTCGCGGATCGCGGTCATGGTGTCTTGTTCGCGCTGGATCTGTTGCAGCGCCTTTTCGATCAGGTACGATGCTTCGGACTGGGCGAATGCGACGATACCGTCTTCGTCCGCCACGATGATATCGCCCGGATTGATGACCAGGCCGTCGATGCTGACCGGGACATTGATTTCGCCGGGGCCGCATTTGTACGGACCTTTATGCGTCGCTCCACGGGCAAATACCGGATAGCCCATCTCACGAATCCCTGCTACGTCGCGAATGGCACCGTCGATCACGAGTCCCGCAATGCCGATGGTGCGGGCGTAGGTGGTCATGATCTCGCCCATCAGCGCCTGGGTCGTATCACCACCACCGTCGATGACCATCACGTCACCCGGGCGACAGTAGTCGAAAGCGCGATGGATGGCGAGATTATCCCCGGGGCGCACGCGTACCGTCACGGCGGTACCGACCAGTTGCTCGCCCTGATACATGGGACGCAGGTTGGAGGTGCCCGCCAGACGGCGCATGTTGTCGCTGATGAGTGCCGACGGGATGCTCTTGAGCTGCTCGATGATGGCCGCAGGGGCCTGCGGCGAAGACGGATTCTTGCGTGCGCCGATATGTTCCATGATATGGGTTCTCTCTCTGGTGAAAATGAAGGCCGCCGGACTCAGTCCTGCGGCTTGATGGTGGTCAGGCCGCCCGGTACCTGCAGCGTCGGGAGGATTTCGATGTTGCTGATGTTGACGGCGATGGGGGCCGAGACGGCAAAGGCGATGGCATCCGCAATATCCGAGGCCTGCGGAAGCTCGAAGCCGTCGATGAATTGTTTGCGTGCGGCCTCGATATCGCCATGCACATGTCCGAAGATATCGGTGGCCACGCGGCCGGGGCAGATCTCGGTGACGCGCACCCGTTTGCCGGTGGCATCGACCCGCAGCTGGCGTGAGAGGGCGTGGATGCCGGCCTTGGTGGCGTGATAGATGGAGTTGCCGTTGAAGTTGTAGATGGCGGCAATCGAGCTGATGTTGACGATGTGGCCCCGATCACGTTCGACCATGCCGGGCATGATCAGGCGTACCAGGTGCAGGACCGCTTGCAGGTTGATTTCGACCTGCGCGTCGACGTCACTCTCGCTGGCATTGAGGATCGAACCGGGCGTCGAAATGCCGGCATTGTTGACCAGGACGTCGAACTGGTATTGCTGTGCCAGACGAGTCAATGTGGGCAGGTCACGGACGTCGGCCACATGCGGGATGCAACCGGTACGTGCCGCAAGTTCCTTGAGTGCCCCTTCGCTGCGGGCCAGTGCGTGCACCTCCAGTCCTTCCTTGCAGAAACGTTCGACGATGGCTGCGCCCATGCCGGTGGAGGCACCCGTGACAAGTGCGGTCTTGTAATCAGAAAAAGGCATGTGAAGATCTCCAGTATGGGGCCGCCACTTGGGCGGCCCGCTGAGTTGAATATAGCGCGCAGGCGCGGTTCGGACTAAGACGGATTGGCTTTGAGGGGATAAGCACTGCTTATGTCCAGCCAGGCCAATACGCTAGAGCAGCTGGCTTACCGGGGTGACGCTGCCCCCGGCCTCTTCGATGGCACTGCGGATGGCGCGCGCCAGGGCCACGGCACCCGGCGTATCGCCGTGCACCAGGATTTGCTTTACCGGCATGGGCAGCGGCGTCCCGGTAATGGAGGCGACGCTGCCGGTACGCAGGAGCTCCACCACACGCTGCAGTACGGCTTGCTTGTCCTCGATGACGGCACCGGGCAGCTTGCGCGAAACCAGGGCCCCCTGGTCGTCGTAGGCACGGTCAGCCAGGAAGGCCGTGGCACACGGCAGGCCGTGGCGTACGGCTGCGCGTTCGATGGCCGTATTGGTCGAGACGCTGATGATGATCTCGGGGTCGAATTGCGCGATCGCGCTGAGCAGCGGTTCGGCCAGCGCATCATCGGCGGCCGCCATATTGCCCAGTGCACCATGGAAACTCATGTGTCCCACCCGGCAACCGGCTGCCCGTGCCAGGCCGGAGAGTGCGCCCAGCTGGTAAAGCACGTATTTGGCCAGTTCCTGCGGATCGGCCTGGATCACTCGCCGGCCGAAGCCAAGCATGTCGGGAAACCCGACGTGGGCACCGATATCGATACCGCGAGCAGCAGCCTGGCGCAAGGTGCGGTCCATGATCACCGGGTCGCCAGCGTGGAAGCCACAAGCAATATTGGCCGAGGTGATGATGTCCATGAGCGCTTCGTCATCACCCATGCGGTAATGGCCGTAGCCTTCGCCGATGTCGGCATTGAGATCGATCTTCATGTGTATCCTTGGTTTCCCGAATGCAACGCGATTGTCGCTCAGGCGTCAATTTCAAAAAGCGGCGTACCGTAGCCGACCAGACCTTGCGCTGCCGTGAGGCTGCGTACCGAGCCAGCGTCCTGGCTGGTGACCGGCAGGTACAGTTCATCGACCTGGATCAGTGCGAGGATGTCACCCGGTTTCACCACATTGCCGTTGGTCACGAAAGGAGCGGAGCGCAGCGGATGTTGCGTGACGAGATGACCGAAACCAGGTGCCATGACCTGCGCTGTCTTATCGCCCTGCGAGACTGTCGGCAGTGCTGCCTCAACCCGGTTATCCAGGTGAGCCGGTCCCTCCAGGCGTACTCGCTCTCCCGGGCGGCGCAGTTCCAGTACCGCCAGTCGGCCCTGCTCCGTCAGTGTGACCAGCGCCTGTAATTGTTCAATGTCCATGGCCACCTCAGCTGTTCCAGATCTTGCGTTGCATCTGCACCGCTTGTTGCAATTGCGCGAGATAGAGCGCCTTTTCTTCCAGCGCGGCGCTGGCCTGCGCATGGTCCACCCGAATGAAACGCAGTGACTGGCCAATGCGCGCCTGCCCCAGACGCCACAGGTCGGCTTCGATAACGGTGCCCACCTTGGGATAGCCGCCCGAAGGCTGGGCATCGCGCAACTGGATGATGGGCTGCCCGCTGTGGGGGACCTGGATCACGCCGGGCACGATCCCGTGCGAGCGCATTTCCATGGGGCGCGCCGCCTGCAGTCCCGGTCCTTCGAGACGGTAGCCATAACGATCGCTTTGCGGCGTGACCTGCCAAGGCTGCTGCCAGAACGCCTCCAGCGATTGCGCCGTATAGCCCTCATATTCGCCCGCCGGAAGTACGCGCACGGGGATCTGCTCCTGGCTTCCCGACAGCGTCAGCGGCAATCCCAGTTGCGGTGGACGCACGCCGAAGCCGCTGGAAGAAATGCCCGATACCGGCGTCAACTCACCTTGGCGCAAGGCTGTCTTGATGGCATCTCCCTTCTTCAGCGGGCGGCCTTCGAAACCACCGAAGTTGCCGCGCATCTGCGTGCTGCGCGACCCCAGTACCGGCTCGACATCGATTCCCCCGGCCACGCTCAGGTAAGCGCGCGCACCGCTGCGCGGTACGCCCAGCGCCAATACCTGCCCCTGGCGAGCATGCCGGCACCACCAGGGTGGTACGGGCTGGCCATCCAGCGTGGCCTCGCAGTCGGCACCGGTCAGCGCAAAATCGGCATCGGTGGTGAAGCGAACGCGAAACGGCAGAATCGGGACCTCGATCCCGGCAGCATTGCTGTCATTGCCCAGCAGGATGTTACCGATGGCCAGTGCCAGGTCGTCCATGGCTCCCGAGGTGCCGACGCCATAGCGCAATACGCCGAACCGGCCGAGGTCTTGCACGGTGCTCAGTGCACCGGTGGCCAGGATCTCGATCATTTGATTACCTTTGCAATGTTGAAACGGATCGTATCGCCCGGTGCCAGGATGGCTGGCGGTTCCCGGCGCGGATCGAAGAAACGCATTTGCGTGTGGCCGATGGTGTTCCAGCCGCTGGGGCCATCCGAGGCCGACACGCCGGTCTGTTCGCCGCCGATGGAGACCGAGCCGCCAGGCAGCCGTACCACCGGCACTTTGCGCCTGGGGGTGGCGATACGAGGGTCCATGCCGCCCAGGTAACAGTAGCCAGGATGGCTGCCCAAGGCATAGACGGTGTACAGCGGTGCCGCATGCATCTGCACGATGTCATCCACGGACAGCCCGGTATGGGCCACGACGTCGGCCAGGTGCGGTCCACCCTCCCCGCCATAGATCACATCGAGCGCCAGGTGCCGGCCCTCGATGTGCAATTCGACCGATTCTTCCCATGCCTGGCGCAATGCGCCTTCCACGCTGGCAATGTCGGCGGGCGGCTGGCGCAGTACCAGCATCAGGTTGGCCATGCCGGGGACGACTTCGGCCACCTCGGGCCAGGCTGCCAGGCGCTGGGCCAGGTCCCAGATACGGCGTTGCTGCGGCAGGTCCATCGCGCCCGGTGCCTCGAACAGGATGGCCTTGGCGCCCAGCAGGCTGATCTGCAGGGCGTGGGCATCGCTGCCCGGTTGCGTTGGCGACGGGATTTCTCTGAGCTTGGTCGATGGTTTCACGGTGCGTTCCGATGCTTGAGCCAGTGTTCAAGGTGATGGATGTTGACGCCCCCTGCAGCAAAGCCGGGTTCAGTCATCAGGTCGCCATGCAGAGCCAGGTTGGTGCTCACACCGCTCACCCGCATCTCTGCCAGCGCACCTCGCATGCGGGCCAGCGCCTCCTCGCGGGTGGGCGCATGCACGATCAGCTTGGCGATCATGGAGTCATAGTAGGGCGGTACCGTATAACCGACGCCCGCATGGGAATCGACTCGTACACCGTGGCCGCCGGGCAGTTCCCACGTGCTGATGGTGCCGGGCGAGGGCGCGAAGGTATAGGGATCCTCTGCGTTGATGCGGCACTCGATGGCATGGCCATGGCACTGGATATCCTGCTGCCGCAGGTGCAGTGGCTCGCCGCTGGCCACCCGCAGTTGGGCCTGCACGATATCGATGCCGCTGGTCATTTCGGTGACTGGGTGTTCGACCTGCAAGCGCGTGTTCATTTCGATGAAGTAGAAGCGTCCATCTTCGAAGAGGAATTCAAATGTGCCGGCTCCGCGATAGTCGATCTGCCGGCAGGCTTCGACGCAGCGCTGACCCACCTGCTCCAGCAATGCGGAGGCGATACCGGGCGCTGGCGCTTCTTCCATGACCTTCTGGTGACGGCGCTGCATCGAGCAATCACGCGCGCCCAGCCAGAAGGCATTGCCGTGGTTGTCGCACAGGACCTGGATTTCCACGTGGCGGGGATGCTGCAGGAATTTCTCCATGTACAGCTCCGGATTGCCGAAGGCGCGGCGCGCCTCTTCACGCGTCAACGCAACGGCCTCGGCCAGCTCGCTCTCCTGCTGGACCACGCGCATGCCCTTGCCACCGCCTCCACCGGCTGCCTTCACGATGACCGGATAACCGATGTCGCGGGCCATCTGCTTCAGTGCCTCGACATCGGCGGGCAATGCGCCATCGGAGCCGGGTACGCACGGCACGCCCGCAGCCAGCATCGCCTGCTTGGCCGCGATCTTGTCGCCCATGACGCGGATGGATTTTGCCAGCGGACCGATGAAGACAATCCCGGCATCCTCCAGCAACTGCGCGAATTCAGCGTTCTCGGACAGGAAGCCGTAACCGGGATGGACGGCATCGGCACCGCACAGGCGCGCGGCCTGGACGATGGCGTGCTTGTTGAGATAGCTGTGGGTGGGATGGGCACGCCCGATGCACAGTGCCTGATCGGCCAGGCGTACGTGACGGGCACCGGCGTCAGCCTCGGAGTAGACCGCTACGGTAGCGATGCCCAACTCGCGGCAGGCGCGCTGGATGCGCAGGGCGATTTCGCCACGATTGGCGATGAGAACTTTCTTGAGCATGAATGTGTGGGGTGAATGAGCGAGGGCGATCCTGGCCGGGGTCAGGCGAGGCGGAACAGGGCCTGGCCGACCTTGACCTCGCTGCCCGAACTCACCAGTACCTCTGCAATGCGGCCGGACTGGTCGGACTCGACCGTGTTGAACATCTTCATGGCTTCGATCACGCAGACCACCTGTTCCAACTGCACTTCGTCGCCGATCTTCACGAACGGAGATTCGCCCGGAGCAGGTGTGAGATGGAAGATGCCTTGCATGGGGGCTGCGATCACCCTGCCTGTGCTGGACGCTGCTGCAGCGGGCGCAGGGGCGGGAGAAAACAGGGGAGGCGCGGAGCGGGCGGCAGCGGCCGGCACCGGCACCACCGTATGCGCAGTTGCATTTGCATGCCGTTCCAGGCGCACGCTGTGTTCGCCCTCGGCCAGTTCAAGTGCACTCAGCCCGGAGCTGTTGAGCAAGTCGATCAGTGCTTTTATCTTGGGGAGATCCATCGCTTTCCTTGCCTGTGCGGCGCTATCGATATTCAGGAATTCAATATACGCGGACCGCTCGCAATGGGATAAGACGGATTGGCTTTGAAGGGATAAGGCGACCTTATGGATTGGCGCGCAGCACCGCCGCCGCCAATCCAGGCCGGTTTACGGTTCCTGGGCGAGCGGCTGCCCGCTGTCACGGGCAAGGTCATCCACCAGCTCCAGCAGGATCTCGCGCACCGCGTTGGCGGGTTCGGACAGGGGAAGATGATCCGACTCGCAGAGGGACAACGGAGCCAGTATCACCGGGTCGACAATACGCGAGAGCGTGGCGTTGCCGGAGGAGGCAATCACGCGCGCGGCTGACACGGGCAGGATGGTCGCGCCCAGCCCGGCACCGATAGCCGACGACAAGGTAGCGGCCGACTCGATTTCGGCCACCACGCGCGGCACCATCTGTGCGCCCATGAAGGCTTCGTTGACGTACTTGCGCACATAGTTGTACGGCCGTGGCAGCAGCAATTCCACATCGCGCAACTCGCGCAAGCTGATCTCGCGTTCAGGGAAGTGCAGACAGGCGGGGGCGACCAGATAAAGATCTTCCTTGAGCAAGGGCTTGTACGACAGGCCGGGGAATGACTTCTCGCCATACAGGACCGCCATGTCCATGCGCCCGTTCATGATCAGTTCACTCAACGTCGTGCCAAAGTTCTCGTTGATGTAGAGCAGTACGCCAGGATGGCGCGCCCGTACCGTCTGCAGCAGCGGCAGGGACAATGCCGAGGCGGCGGTCCCCGGAGAGAGACCGACCGAGACCTGGCCCGACAGCGCCTGTCCCGATTTCTTGACGTCGTTCTGGGCCTGCTCCACCTGGCGCAGGATGATCTGCGCATGGCGATACAGGGTCGTGCCCGCTTCCGTAGGCGTCACGCCACGCTTGGTCCGTACCAGCAGCTGCTGTCGGCACTCGCCTTCCAGCGTGGCCAGTTGCTGGCTCAAGGCGGGTTGCGCGATGTGCAGGATCTCGGCTGCCTGAGTGAGGCTGCCGATGTCGACAATTTTGACGAAATATTTAAGGCGACGCAGATTCACGATTCTTTTCCTCTCATGCTGCGAGCCGTGATGCAAGAATCACGCCACTGTCTCCTCATACGGCGCGCAGTTTGTCTTCTGCTTGTTGATATCGGTATGGCTCCAATGATAACGCTATCACGGCAGAAGAATTTTATATGGATGCTCGCGTTGCGGTATCAACACACTGTCGCATGGAAATTATTTACTGGCGGAGTCGTTGAAAAAAATGCCGCTGCTCAGGCGGAAAGCCCGAGCTTGCAGGGTTTGCGAGCAGAGTCCGGGATGTCTCCATGAAACGTCGCAAGCCAGGCCAGAACCAGTTTGCGGGGCAGCCATAAGGCGAGGTTATTTTGCCAGACGAAAGTCGTCTTATCGGAAAAATGGGCAGCCGCTTACCGTTAGCGCTCTTGATCGTTTTTTGGAGAGCCGTGTGACTTCCCCCCGTATCGCTGACCGCGTCCGTCGCATCAAACAATCCCCCAGCAGTGCCGCTGCCGAGCGTGCGGCCGAACTGCGCCGCCAGGGCAAGGACATCGTCAACCTGGTCGTGGGTGAGCCCGATTTCGATACGCCCGCGCACATCCGCCGTGCTGCCGCCGAGGCCATCGAGTCCGGCCAGACGCGCTACACGCCAACCGCGGGTACGCCTGCATTGCGCCAAGCCATTTCAGAAAAGCTGGCGCGCGAAAACCAGCTGGCCTATGCGCCGCGAGAGATCATCGCTACCTGCGGGGCCAAACACGCCATCTTCAATGCCTTGGCCATCACGGTGCAGACCGGAGATGAAGTACTGGTACCGGCACCTTACTGGGTGTCCTATCCCGATATGGTACTGGCTTGTGACGGCACACCGGTCGTCGTGCCCTGCGTGGAGGAAGACGGCTTCAAGCTGACGCCTGCAGTCCTCGATGCGGCCATCACGGCACGCACCAAGTGGCTCATCATCAATTCCCCCAGCAACCCGACCGGAGCAGCCTATACCCTGGAAGAACTGCAGGCCCTGGCCGAGGTGCTGCGCCGTCATCCGCAGGTGCTGGTGATGACTGACGACATCTACGAACATATCCGCTTCGATGGCCAGCCTACGCCGCATCTGCTCAATGCAGCGCCCGATCTGCGCGAGCGCACCTTGCTCATCAATGGCGTCTCCAAGACCTATGCCATGACCGGTTGGCGTATCGGCTATGCAGCCGGTCCGAGCGATCTGATTGGCGCACTGGATATCCTGCAATCGCAGTCGACCAGCAATCCCAGTTCCGTCAGCCAGGCGGCGGCCCTTGCCGCACTGACCGGCGACCAGGGTTTCGTGGCCGAGTTCGCCGATACCTACCGCCGCCGCCGCGATCGCGGGCTTGAACTGATCAACGCCATTGATGGCCTGAGCTGCCGCAAGCCCGAGGGGGCCTTCTACCTCTTCATTAATTGCAGTGGTCTGCTGGGCCGCCGGACGCCGGAAGGCAAGGTGATCGAGAGCGACACCGACGTAGTGATGTATTTCCTCGAAAGCACTGGCGTCGCCCTGGTGGCCGGGACGGCCTACGGCCTCTCGCCTTATATGCGCATGTCCATTGCCACTGCGGTGGAAACCATTGAAGAAGGTTGCCGCCGTATGGCCGGCGCGGTCGCGGCACTGCGCTGATCCCAAGAACAAGGGCCGTTATGACTGACATCCTGGCGGCCATTGCCGGGAGGCGGCGCCACGCCGGCTCCCGAAGAGTCTGAGGTAGAGGGTGCAATTCAATTCAACCACTAAAGGGAGTCGTCAATGAAAAAAATAGCCATGTCGGCCGCAGCGTTGGGGATCATCAGCTGTGGCGCCCAGGCGCAGAGCAGTGTCACGATCTACGGTATCGTCGATTCGTCGGTTCGCTACAGCACCAATGAGAACGCTGCGGGCGGGAGCAAGGTGCAACTGGCCGGCGGTCCGCTGTCCGGCAGCCGTATCGGTTTCAAGGGGACGGAGGATCTCGGCGGCGGCTTGTCGGCGCTGTTCTCGCTGGAGACCGGGTTCGGGACCGACACCGGCGCGCTGCAACAGCAACCGGCTTCCGGCACCCGGCTGTTTGGCCGTGAGTCTCTGGTCGGGCTGCAAGGCGGCTTCGGCAAGCTGACCGTGGGGCGTCAGTATGCACTGATCCATGACATGGTCGTGAGCTATGACGTCTATGCTCTCTCCAACGTGACTCAGACCATCGGCTTCCAGGGCGGCAACTACACCATGGGCGCGCGACTGGACAACAGCTTGCGCTATGCCGGCACCTACAAGGGCGTGACTGCCTCATTGGGCTACAGTGCCGGCGAAGTGGCGGGTGACATCCACAATGGTGAATCCAGGGCCATCGGCCTGGCCTATGATGACGGTCCGCTGCACATCGGCGGTGCGTGGCAGGTGTTGAATAATTCGACTACCTATTTCAGTTCGGCCATCAGCGCCAACAGCAAGCAGACGGCCTGGTCACTGGGCGCTACCTACACCGCAGGTCCGGTGAAGTGGTACGCAGGCTACATCAACAACAAGCTCGATATCGCCGACTATCGCAACAGTTCCTACTCTGCCGGTTTCAAGTGGAACATCAGCGGACCGTGGAGCTTGTGGAACGCCGTCTACTTCGACCGCCTCAAGCACGCCGGCACCAGCGGCAACCGCCTGACCATCGCGCCGACCGCACTCTATGCCTTCAGCAAGCGCACCGATGTCTATCTCACGGTGGACTACACCAAGCTCACCGACGCATGGAAGACCTTGGGCTCCACCTCCGGCACGCTGTTCGGCAATCGTCTGGGCGTGACCACCGGCATTCGCCACCAGTTCTGATGCAGTACCGGGGACATCCTCGGCGATGTCCCCCTGCGCGTCGCATGACCGCGTCACAAGAACGATAACAGCAGGAGCAATTCATGATCATAGGCATCCCCGTCGAGACACGGGATGGAGAAACCCGCGTGGCCGCCACGCCGGAGACAGTCAAGAAGTTCATCGCGGCCGGGCATGAAGTCACGGTGCAGTCCGGTGCAGGCGTCAGGTCCAGCATTCCTGACGAGGCCTATGCGGCCGTCGGCGCCAGCATCGGCAGCGCCGAAGCGGTCTATACCGCCGAGATCCTGCTCAAGGTGCGCGCCCCCAATGAGGGCGAACGCGCTCGCCTCAAGCCGGGCACAGTGGTCATCGGCATGTTGAATCCCTTCGATGCCGACAACATCGCCGCCATGGCCGCCGCCGGCCTCACCGCCTTCGGCCTCGAAGCCGCGCCCCGCACCACCCGTGCGCAGTCGCTGGACGTGCTGTCCTCGCAGGCCAACATTGCCGGCTACAAGGCCGTGCTGATGGCCGCCAACACCTATCAACGCTTCATGCCCATGCTGATGACCGCCGCTGGTACCGTCAAGGCCGCGCGCATGCTCATCATGGGGGCCGGCGTGGCCGGCCTGCAGGCCATCGCTACGGCCAAGCGGCTGGGGGCGGTGATCGAGGCCTCCGACGTGCGTCCGGCGGTCAAGGAGCAGATCGAATCGCTGGGGGCCAAATTCCTGGACGTGCCCTTCCTGACCGAGGAAGAAAAGGAAATCGCCCAGGGCGTGGGCGGCTATGCCCGCCCCATGCCGCCGGACTGGATGAAGCGCCAGGCCGAGCTGGTCCACGAACGCGCCAAACAGGCCGACATCATCATCACCACCGCCCTGATCCCCGGGCGCAAGGCCCCGGTGCTGATCAGCGAAGAGACCGTCAAGGCCATGAAGCCCGGTTCGGTGATCCTGGACATGGCGGTCGATCAGGGCGGCAACTGTCCCTTGTCGGAACCCGGCAAGACCGTCATCAAGCACGGCGTGCACATCATCGGCGAAGGCAACCTGGCGGCCCTGGTGGCGGCCGATGCCTCGGCCCTGTACGCGCGCAACGTACTGGACTTCCTCAAACTGATCATCGATGCCGAAGGCAAGCTGGTCATCAACAAGGAAGACGATATCGTCGCGGCCACGCTGCTCTGCCAGGGTGGCGAGATCCTGCGCAAATGAATCTGCCGGCCCGGGTCGGCAGAAAACCCGGGCGTTTTCAGTCCCCCTCACGCCCATCACTTTTGAAACAAGAAGGAAGAAGTACATGCAACGCATCATGCTGCGCGCGAAGATCCATCGCGCCTCGGTCACCCAGTGCGACCTGAACTATGAAGGTTCCTGCGGGATCGACGAAGACCTGCTGGAAGCCGCCGACATCCGCGAGTTCGAGAAGATCGAACTCTACAACGTCAACAACGGTGAACGTTTCTCCACCTATGCCATTCGCGGCAAGCGCGGCAGCGGCGAGATCTCGTTGAACGGCGCGGCGGCCCGCCTGGCGCACCTGGGCGATCTGCTCATCATCTGTACCTATGCCCCGATGAGCGATGAAGAAGTCGCCAGCTACAAGCCCAAGGTGGTCTTCGTGGACGACAAGAACCGCATCACCAGCCTCAAGGCGATCTGACCCTCGACAAGAACCATGCGGCCCGTTTCACCAGCGGGCTGCCTCACAAGGAGGAACACCATGGAAGTCAGCCACACCATCATCAACCTGATCATCTTCGTGCTGGCCATCTACGTTGGCTACCACGTGGTCTGGACGGTGACCCCGGCCTTGCACACGCCCCTGATGGCGGTGACCAATGCCATCTCGGCCATCATCATCATCGGCGCCATGCTGGCCGCGGGCCTCACCGAAGGCACGGTCGGGCGCATTGCCGGCACGCTGGCCGTGGCGCTGGCGGCGGTGAACGTGTTCGGCGGCTTCATGGTGACCCAGCGCATGCTGGAAATGTTCAAGAAGAAAGAGCCCAAGGCCAAGTCGGGAGAACGAGCATGAGCATGAACCTGGTGACCCTGCTGTACCTGATCGCATCGATCTGCTTCATCCAGGCCCTGAAGGGCCTCTCGCACCCGGCCACGGCCCGTCGCGGCAACAGCTTCGGCATTGCCGGCATGGTCATCGCCGTGCTGACAACGTTGGCGCTGATCGTCAAGATCAAGGGGGAGGGATCCAATCCTTCCGGTGACATTGGTTACCTGCTGGTGGCCGGCGGCGTGATCGTCGGCGGCGGCATCGGCGCTTATCTGGCGCGCAGCGTCGAGATGACCAAGATGCCCGAACTGGTGGCGGCGATGCACTCGCTCATTGGTCTGGCGGCGGTCTGTATCGCGGTGGCGGCGGTGGCCGAGCCGTGGGCGCTGGGCATTTCGGCGCACGGGCAGCTGATCCCGGTGGGCAACCGGGTGGAACTGTTCATCGGTACCTTCGTGGGGGCCATCACCTTCTCGGGTTCGGTGATCGCTTTCGGCAAGCTTTCGGGCAAGTACAAGTTCCGCCTGTTCCAGGGGGCGCCGGTCAATTTCGCCGGCCAGCATTTCCTGAACTTGCTGCTGGCGGTGGCCATGATCGGCTTCGGCATCATCTTCGTGCTGACGCAAAACTGGCTGCCCTTCATCATCATGGCCGCCATCGCCTTTGCGCTGGGCGTGCTCATCATCATCCCCATCGGCGGGGCGGACATGCCGGTGGTGGTCTCGATGCTCAACAGCTATTCCGGCTGGGCGGCGGCGGGCATCGGTTTTTCGCTGAACAACTCCATGCTCATCATCGCCGGTTCGCTGGTGGGTTCCTCCGGCGCGATCCTGTCCTACATCATGTGCAAGGCGATGAACCGGTCCTTCTTCAACGTGATCCTGGGCGGTTTTGGTGGCGAAGCGGCGGCCGCCGGTGGCGGGGCGCAGCAGCAGCGCAACGTCAAGTCGGGATCGGCCGATGATGCGGCGTTCCTGATGGGAAATGCACAAACCGTCATCATCGTGCCGGGTTACGGGCTTGCCGTCGCACGCGCGCAGCATGCACTGAAGGAATTGACCGAAAAGCTGACCCACAACGGCGTGACCGTGAAATACGCGATCCACCCGGTGGCCGGCCGCATGCCGGGCCACATGAACGTGCTGCTGGCCGAGGCCGAAGTGCCTTATGACCAGGTCTTCGAGATGGAAGACATCAACAGCGAATTCGCCCAGGCCGATGTGGTGCTGGTGCTGGGGGCCAATGATGTGGTCAACCCGGCGGCCAAGGATCCGAAGTCGCCCATTGCGGGCATGCCGATCCTGGAAGCCTACAAGGCCAAGACCGTGATCGTGAACAAGCGCTCCATGGCAGCGGGTTATGCAGGTCTGGACAATGAGCTGTTCTACATGGACAAGACCATGATGGTCTTTGGCGATGCCAAGAAGGTCATCGAAGATATGGTCAAGGCGACAGAAGGATGAGAGCAGACATCATGGACCACAAGACTTTGCAAACTGGATCGAGCCTCCCTGCTGGCGTAGCAGCCTTCAATCTCACCGGCCGCATTGCGCTCATCACCGGCTCTACCAGTGGCATCGGATTTGCCCTGGCGCGCGGTCTCGCGCAGGCTGGTGCCCATGTGGTACTCAATGGGCGAGACATGGAAAAACTTGCAGTCGCCGTGGAGAGGCTGTCAACAGAGGGGTTGCGCGTCACCGGAATGCCCTTCGATGTCACCGAGGCGGCTTCCGTCAATGCGGCTGTCCGGCGCATCGAGGAAGATGTCGGTCCCATCGAGATCCTGGTCAACAATGCGGGCATACAGCGCCGCTCACCACTGGAACAGTTTTCCGAAGAGGACTGGCATGCGCTGATCCGCACCAACCTCGACTCCGTGTTTCTGGTGGGGCAGACGGTCGCGCGCGCCATGATCGAGCGAGGTCACGGCAAGATCATCAACATCTGCTCGGTCCAGAGTGAACTGGGCCGTCCGGGTATCGCGCCCTACACCGCTACCAAGGGGGCGGTGAAGATGCTGACCAAGGGCATGGCGATCGATTGGGGCAAGTACGGCATCCAGGCCAACGGCCTGGGTCCTGGTTACTTCAAGACCGAACTGACGGCACCGCTGGTGCGCGATCAGGTATTCACGGACTGGCTGGTCAACCGCACCCCCTCGCGACGCTGGGGAGATGTCGAAGACCTGGTGGGGGCGGCCGTCTTCTTGTCCAGTCCAGCCTCTGATTTTGTCAATGGTCACATTCTCTACGTCGATGGCGGCGTCACCGCCACCCTTTGAATCCCGACCTCATTCAGGAGAACCATCATGCAGGCCATCATCGTTCATGCTCCCCATGATTTGCGCATCGAAGAAATTCCCACGGCCGAACTGGCCCCCCATCAACTGAAGGTGCAGATCAAGGCCGGTGGCATTTGCGGCTCGGACCTGCATTACTACCATCACGGCGGCTTCGGGACGGTGCGCATCAAGCAGCCCATGGTGCTGGGTCACGAAGTCTCCGGTGTCGTCAGTGCGATGGGCGAGGCGGTGCAGGATATCGCTGCGGGCACGCGCATTGCGGTGAGCCCGAGCCATCCGTGTGGCGTGTGCCGCTACTGCCAGGAAGGCAAGCAGAACCA
>NZ_DBIC01000383.1:0-291 GCF_002296545.1 Herbaspirillum sp. UBA812
GCTACGTCGACATCAAGCCCTCCGAGGAACTGATGGCGCAACTGGCGCGCGAGCCGCAGACCACCAACCTGCCGGGCTTCACCACCACGCTGGTGACGGTGCTGCTGCCGGTGTTCCTGATGCTGCTCAAGACCTTCGTCGACGTCACCCTGCCGGAAGGCCACGCCGTGCGCGACCTGATGGACTTCATCGGCAACCCCATCGTGGCCCTGCTGGCGGCACTGCTGCTGGCGATCTGGACCTTCGGCATCGCCCGTGGCTTCACCCGCCAGCAAGTGCTGAAATTCGTGG
>NZ_DBIC01000383.1:621-961 GCF_002296545.1 Herbaspirillum sp. UBA812
CCAGAGCCTGGCCCCGACCGCGGCCATCGTGCTCATCATCGGTGCCGGCGGCGGCTTCAAGCAGATGCTGGTGAACTCCGGCGTGGGCACTGCCATCGGCCAGCTGGCCGTGCATGCGCAGATCTCGCCGCTGCTGCTGGCCTGGTTCGTGGCTGGCGTGATCCGTGTGGCCACCGGTTCGGCCACCGTCGCCACCATCACCGGTGCCGGCATCGTCGCGCCGCTGGTGGCGCTGATCCCCGGGACCAACAAGGAACTGCTGGTGCTGGCCACCGGTGCCGGTTCGCTGATCCTGTCGCACGTCAACGATGCGGGCTTCTGGCTGGTCAAGGAATACTTC
>NZ_DBIC01000383.1:1245-11804 GCF_002296545.1 Herbaspirillum sp. UBA812
TTCTGGCTGGTCAAGGAATACTTCAACATGAGCGTCGGTGAAACCTTCAAGACCTGGACGGTCATGGAAACGCTGATCTCGGTTGTTGCTATCATCTTCATCATGTTGCTCAACCTGGTCGTCTAAGACTGATCGCAACGCCCGGCTGGTCCGGGCGTCTTGCTTTGTTTGTTAAGGAAACTGCATATGTCCTCTTCCGCACCCTACATGCTCGGCGTCGATATCGGCACCACCAGCACCAAGACCGTGGTCTTCACGCTCGAGGGCAAGGTGGTCGCCCAGCATGCAGAGGAATACCCGGTCCTCTGTACCGAACCGGGCATGGCGGAACAGGACCCGGAGCAAATCGTCGCGGCCGCGCTGGCTTCCATCGCCGGTGCTGTCAAGGCGGCCAAGGCTGCGCCGCAGGAGATTGCGCTGCTGTCCTTCAGCGCCGCCATGCACAGCGTCATCGCGCTGGATGCCGACAATCGCCTGCTCTCCAACAGCATCACCTGGGGCGATATCCGTGCCTCGGTCTGGGCCGAACGCATCAAGCACGAGCACGACGGCAATGCCATCTATCGCCGTACCGGCACCCCCATCCACCCCATGTCGCCGCTGTGCAAGCTGATGTGGATGCGCCATGAAAAGCCGGAGGTCTTCCATCAGGCCGCGCGCTTCGTCGGCATCAAGGAATACCTGCTGTACCAGCTCTTCGGCCAGTGGGTGGTGGATCACTCCATCGCCTCGGCCACCGGCATGTTCAATCTGCGCGAGCTGGCCTGGGACCAGGGCGCGCTGGAATTGCTGGGCGTACGTCCCGAACAATTGCCTACACCGGTCCCGACCACGCACCGCCTGCCGGCCCTGTCGCCCGAGATGGGGCAGCGCCTGGGGCTGTCGGTGGAGACGCCCTTCATCATCGGTGCCAATGATGGTGTGCTGTCCAACCTTGGCGTGAACGCCATCGAGATCGGCCACGTGGCCGTGACCATCGGTACGTCCGGTGCCATGCGCACCGTGATCGATGAGCCGCTCACCGATCCGCATGGCCGCCTGTTCTGTTATGCACTGACCGAAAAACACTGGGTGGTCGGCGGCCCCGTCAACAATGGCGGCAACATCTTCCGCTGGGTGCGTGATGAGCTGGCCACCGCCGAAGCGGCTGCTGCGCGTGAGGAAGGCGTCGATCCCTACGAGGCACTGACGCGCATCGCCGAGAAGGTGCGGCCCGGCGCGGAAGGCCTGCTGTTCCATCCCTTCATGGCCGGCGAGCGCGCCCCGCTGTGGAATGCCGACCTGCGCGGCTCCTTCTTCGGCCTGGCCCTGCATCACGGCAAGCACCACATGATCCGCGCTGCGCTCGAAGGGGTGATCTTCAACCTCTACAGCATCCTGCCGGCGCTGGAAGAACTGGTCGGTCCGACCAAACGCATGATGGCCACCGGCGGCTTCGCCCGGTCGGCCCTGTGGCGACAGATGATGGCCGACATCTTCAACCGTGAAGTGGTGGTACCGGAGAGCGTGGAATCGTCCTGCCTGGGCGCGGCCGTGCTGGGTGCCTGGGCGCTGGGCCTGCTGCCGTCGCTGTCGGTGAGCTCGGGCATGGTCGGCTCCACCAACCATCACGCTCCCGAGGCCGAGGCGGTCGCCGTCTATGGCCGCCTGCAACCCATCTTTGCCGCCATTCCGGCCAAACTGGAGGCGGAGTATCACGCCATCGCCGCCTTCCAGCGCGCGACCGGAAAGCAGCACTGAGTCCTGTTTTGCGCCATCACGGGCAGGGCAGGGTTTGACAACGAAATTTCCGACAAGAAGAAAGAGACCACATGACCATCAAGACCACCCCGTTGCCCGCAGGTTTGCAGGGCTTTTCCCTCGAAGGCAAGCTGGCCCTGATCACCGGTTCTTCCGGTGGCATCGGCCTGGCGCTGGCGCGCGGCATGGCCCAGGCGGGCGCTGCCATCGTGCTCAACGGACGCGATGCCGGCAAGCTCGCCACCGTCGCGGCGCAATTGCGTGCCGAGGGCCACACCATCCATGAAGCCAGCTTCGATGCCACCGTCAATGACGAGGTCAAGGCGGCGGTACAGAAGATCGAAAACGAGATCGGTGCCATCGGCATCCTGGTCAACAACGCCGGCATCCAGCGCCGCAATCCGCTGGAAGAGTTCAAGGAATCGGACTGGCACGATCTCGTCAATACCAACCTGAACAGTGTCTTCTATGCCGCCCAGGCCGTGGCACGCCACATGATCCCGCGCGGTGCCGGCAAGATCATCAACATCTGTTCGGTGCAGAGCGAACTGGGCCGTCCCAACATCGCGCCCTATACCGCCACCAAGGGGGCGGTGAAGATGTTCACCAAGGGCATGGCCATCGACTGGGGCAAGTACGGCCTGCAGGTCAACGGCCTGGGTCCCGGCTACTTCAAGACCGAAATGAACATGGCCCTGGTCAACGATGCCAAGTTCACCGACTGGCTGGTGGGCCGCACCCCGTCGCGCCGCTGGGGCGATGTGGAAGACCTGGTCGGTGCTGCCGTGTTTCTGGCCAGCGACGCGTCACGTTTCGTCAATGGCCACATCCTCTACGTGGACGGCGGCGTGACCGCTACCTTGTAAATCATTTAGCTCATTTCGGAGATACACATGCAACAAGGCCTCGTCATCCATGCACCGCACGACCTGCGCATTCAGTCGCTGGAGTCCGCCCCGCTGCAACCGCAGCAACTGAAGGTCAAGGTCAAGGCCGGCGGCATCTGCGGTTCGGACCTGCACTACTATCACCACGGCGGTTTCGGCGTGGTGCGCATCAAGGAACCGATGGTGCTGGGCCATGAAGTCTCGGGCCAGATCGCCGAAGTGGGTTCGGCCATCACCGACATCGCACCCGGCACCCGCATCGCCATCTCGCCCAGCCGCCCCTGCGGCGTGTGCAAGTACTGCCAGGAAGGCAAGCAGAACCACTGCCTGGACATGCGCTTCTACGGCAGCGCCATGCGCACCCCGCACGTGCAGGGTGCGTTCCGTCAGGAAATCATCATCGAACGTTCGCAGGCCCACATCGTGGCCGATCATGTCACGGATGGCGAAGCGGCCATGGCCGAGCCGCTGTCGGTGGCGCTGCATGCGGTGCGCCGCGCTGGCCCGCTGGTGGGCAAGCGCGTGCTGGTGACCGGCTGTGGTCCGATCGGCGCGCTGGTGGTGGTGGCCGCGCGCCGCGCCGGTGCACTGGAAGTGGTGGTCACCGATGTCGCCAGCATGCCGCTGCAAGCGGCCCTGCAGGTGGGCGCGGATCGTGCCATCAATATGGCCGAGACGCCCGATGCGCTGAAGGCCTATGCCGTCGACAAGGGGACCTTCGATGTGCTCTTCGAAGCCAGCGGCAATGAACGGGCGCTGGTGGGGGCGCTGGAAGCGCTGCGTCCGCAAGCCGTCATCGTGCAGGTCGGCCTGGGAGGCGACATCCAGTTCCCGGCCAATCTGCTGGTGGGCAAGGAGTTGGACTGGCGCGGCGCGTTCCGCTTCCATGAAGAGTTCGCCATGGCGGTGGAGCTGATGAACCGCAAGCTGGTGGACGTGAAGCCCTTGATCACGGCGACCTATCCCATCGCCCAGGCGGTGGAAGCCTTCGAGATCGCCGGTGACCGCTCCAAGATGATGAAGGTGCAGATCAGTTTCGACTGAGCATGATGCGGGCGGCCGGTCCCGATGGCCCCGCCCAAGCGCCTTCCCCACCGATGCCGCCCGCTTCATTGCCGGGCGGCATTTTTTTGCCCGCCGCGCAAACGTTTGTCCGACAGTGATGGACAAGCGTCACGGCCCGCTATAATTGCGTTGTCAAATCTGCATGGGGCCAAGCTGAGGGGCGGCCACCATTTCATGCAGCCACCGTACTACCTCTGGGGGGAGGAAATCATGTCCAGGCCTGGGCTTCGCACGCTGACCGTCGGTCAGCGCCTGTCGGTGCTGATCCTGCTGGCCTTGCTAGGGCTGGTCGCCACGGCGGCCGTCAGTTTGCGTCAGATCGAGAACGTTTACCATGCGGCCAATTACGCGACGGTCAATACCGTGCCCAGCGTGACCACGCTCGATGATGCGCAGGCGGCCTTCAATGCCATCCAGGGGCGCATCTACCAATACCTGGTCAATCCCGATCCACTCGACCGTGCACGTCTGCTCAAGGAGATTGAGACGCAACGCGCACGCCTGAACCAGCATCTCAAGACCTACGCCGAGGCGTATGTTACCGACGAGACCGACGGCCTCATGCTGGCCGATGACCAGGCGCGCATCGTCGCCTTCGACGAGGTGGTGCGGCGACTGTTGAAGGTGTCCGATGAGGACCGCATCGAGGACAGCTTGCCGCAGGCGATCCTGGAGTTCCGCGCCAGCATTGATGCCGTGCAGGTGACCTTCGGCCGTCACCGTTCCTACAACATCGCGCTGGGTGATGCCAGTGCACTCAGTGCGCGCGAAATGATCAGCGATGCGCTGCAGACGGTCAGCCTGCTGGCGGGCGGGATCATGCTGGTTCTGCTGGGGGCCGGCTGGCTGCTCACGCGCACGCTGTTGCGGCAGATGGGCGGCGAACCGGGGGATGTGGTGACGGTGATGCAGCGCTTGTCCGATGGCGACCTGGTGCAGCAGATCAGCGTGAAGGCACGCTACCGCGACAGCATGATGCACGCCATCCAGAAGATGATGGAGCGTCTCTGCCTGGTGGTGAGCGAGGTCCGTGGCAATGCCGAGGGGCTGGTCAGCACCGCCGAGGAGGTCAGTGCCACCGCGCAATCCTTGTCGCGCGCCTCCACCGAGCAGGCCTCCGGCGTCGAGCAGACCAGTGCGGCGCTGGAGCAGATCCACGCCTCCATCCTCAGCACCTCGCAGAATGCCCGGCTGACCGACCAGATCGCTGCGGCCGCTGCCGTCGAGGCGCGCGCCTGCGCCGATACCGTCAAGCAGATGGTGGATGCCATCCAGCAGATCGCCGGCAAGATTGTCGTCATCGACGACATCGCCTACCAGACCAACCTGCTGGCGTTGAACGCCACCATTGAAGCAGCGCATGCCGGTGAGCATGGCTCCGGCTTCGCGGTGGTGGCCGCCGAAGTGCGCCGGCTTGCCGAGCGCAGCCAGTCGGCCGCGCAGGAGATCGACGAGGTCGCGCGCAGCAACGTCGCCCTGGCCTGCGCCGCCGAGCGCCAGCTCAACGACATGGTGCCGACCATTGCGCGCACCTCGGCGCTGGTGCAGGAAATCGTCCACTCCTCGGAGAGCCAGTCGGCGGCGGTCAGCCAGATCAGCCAGGCGGCCAGCCAGCTGGCTCAGGTGATCCAGCAGAACTCGCTCAGTTCGGAGGAACTGGCCGTGACCTCGGAAGAACTCAACCGGCGCGCCGTACTGTTGCAGACCACGGTGAGTTTCTTCCAGTGCCAGCTGGCGCGCGGCATGCAGCCCCGGCTGGCATAGGCCGCGTGCCGTTGGCCTGACGGGGGATTTCCGTGAGGGCTGATGAGAGCTCGTGAGGATGCCGTCGCGCAGCGTTGCCGGACGGTGTTTTCTTTTGCAGCGCATGAGAGGACAGCGCGGCCCCGATTGACAAGCCAGTTCACCGGCGATAATTTCATCGACAGCTCTGCAGCGCGCAGCAGCGAGGGGAGCGCGCCAACAACGCAGCCACAGCCTTGCCTCTGGGGAGAGGAATCATGTCCAGGCCCGGGTTTCGTTTGCTGACCGTCGGTCAGCGCTTGTTCGTGCTGATCCTGCTGGCGTCGATGGGGCTGGTGGCGACCGCCATCGTCAGCTTGCGCCAGATCGGGAATGTCTATGAGGCGGCCAGTTACGCACAGGTCAATACGGTGCCCAGCGTGACCACTCTGGACGATGCCCAGGCCGCCTTCAACGCCATGCGCGAGCGCGTCTACTTCTACCTCATCAACCTCGATCCGGCGGACCGTGCCCGCCTGTTGCAGGAGATGGACCAGCTGCGCGCGCGCATGAACGGGCATCTCAAGACCTATGGCGATGCCTACATCTCCGATGAGACCGACGGTGCCATGCTGGCCGAAGTGCATGCCCGCATTGCGGGTTTTGAGGAGGTCCGCAACCGCTTGCTGGTGGAGAGCGGAAGGAGCCTGGTCCATGACAGCCATACTGCGCTCGGCCTGGAATTTCGCACTGCCATCGACAGCGTGCAAGCCAGCTTTGCGCGCCATCGTTCCTACAACGTCGCACTGGGTGAGGCCAGCGCCTTGAGTGCGCGCGAGATCATCAGCCATGCGCTGGAGTCGGTGGCTGTCGTGGCGGGCGCTGTATTGCTGACGTTGATCGCTGCGGGCTGGCTGCTCACGCGCACCTTGCTGCACCAGATGGGAGGTGAGCCGGGCGAGGTGGTCACGGTCATGCAGCGGCTTTCCGACGGCGATCTGTTGCAGCAGATCCGGCTCAAGCCCGGCTGTGCCGACAGCATGATGCACGCCATCCGCAAGATGGTCGAGCGCCTGGGGCGGGTAGTGGCCGAGGTGCGCGGCAATGCCGAGGGCATGGCCGAGAGCGCTGCCGAAGTCAGCGTCACGGCCCAATTGCTGGCCACGGCGGCCACCGAGCAGGCCAGCGGCGTGGCGCAGACCAGCACGGCCCTGAGCCAGATCCATACCGCCATCCTTACCACGGCGGACAATGCCCGCCTGACCGACCAGATCGCCTCGGCCGCTGCCGTGGAGGCGCATCAGTGCGCGCAGACGGTCGGAGAGATGGTGGCGGCGATCCAGGTGATCGCCGGCAAGATCGCCATCATCGATGACATCGCCTATCAGACCAATCTGCTGGCGCTCAATGCCACCATCGAAGCCGCCCATGCCGGGCAGCATGGTGCCGGGTTTGCCGTGGTGGCGGGTGAGGTGCGGCGTCTGGCCGAACGCAGCCAGGCTGCCGCGGAAGAGATCGACCAGGTCGCACGTGATCACACGGTCCTGGCCAGCCGGGTCGAACGGCAGCTCGGCGACATGGTGCCGACCATCGCCCGCACCTCGGCGCTGGTGCAGGAAATCGTCCAGTCGTCGGAGCAGCAATCGGCCGCCGTCAGCCAGATCAGCGCCGCGGCCAGCCAGCTGGCGCAGGTTGTTCAGCAGAACTCGATCAGTTCCGAGGAGCTGGCGGTGACCTCCGAGGACCTAAGTCGCCGGGCCACCACCTTGCGTTCCTCGGTCGGTTTCTTCCAGTGCCAGCTGGCGCGCGGCATGCAGGCCAGCCTGGCTTAGGGCTTGAGCAGTACCTTGATCGAGTCCATCGAGTCGGCCATCTTGATGGCGGCTTCCCACTCCGAGAGGGCATAGTTGTGCGTCACGATGCCGCGTGAGGTCACCAGGCCGCGCGCCAGCAGGTCGATGGCGATGGGATAGCAGTCTCCGCTGAGGTGCGCGCCGCGCAAGTCCAGTTCCTTTTCTTCACCGATGATGGACCAGTCCACGGTAGTGTCGCGGCCAAAGACGCTGAACTCCACGAAGCGGCCCAGCTTGCGGATCATGTCCAGTCCTTGCGTCACGCCGGCGGGCGCGCCGGTGGTCTCGATGTAGACATCGCAGCCATATTGGCCGGTGGCGTCGCGCACGATCTTCTGCGCATCCTCGCGGCCCGGATTGATGACGATATCGGCCCCGTATTCACGTGCCAGTTGCAGACGCTGGTCGGAGAGGTCGATGACGATCAGTTTCTTCGGCGTCTTGAGGTGCGCCACCTGGACCATCAGCAAGCCCAGCGTGCCCGCACCGGCAATCACCACCACGTCATCGAGCTGGATGTCGCCGCGGTTGACCGCGTGAATGGCGCAGGATAGCGGTTCGGTCACGGCGGCATCTTCGAATGAGATGTGCTCGGGAATCTTGTGGATCACCGCCCGTGCTGACAGCCGCATGTAGTCAGCCATGCCGCCCTCGGCCACCTGGCGCTGGAAGCCGTAGACATCATGCACCTCGCACATCCAGCGATAGCCGGTCTTGCAGTAGCGGCACTTGCCGCAAGGCACGATCTGTTCGGCGATCACCCGGTCGCCCATGGCCACGCCGTGGTGCTCGGCTGCGCCCGGTCCCATCTCCACCACATGGCCCCAGAATTCATGGCCGGGAATCACCGGTGGCTTGACATAGGAGGGCTTGTTCTTGACCTCGTCGCCCCAGAAGCGCGCGGCACCGGCGAAGCACTTGCAGTCACCGGCACAGATGCCGCACGAGGCGATCTTGATGATGACCTCATTGGGACCGGCCGCCGGCCGCTTGACCCGTTGCAGGCGATAGTCGCGTGGTGCGTGGCAGACCACGGCCAGCATGTCGTCGTCATGGAAATGCATGATGGGATGTCCTTTGCTTGGGGATTAGTGGGGCAGGCCGGCCTGCAGCGATTTGGCCAGGCTGCCGAGGATCAGCGCGCAGGAACAGGCACCGGCATCAAGCACGCCGATGGAACGCTCCCCCAGCCGGCTGGCGCGTCCGATGCGGGCCTGCAGGGCGCGGGTCGAATCGCGGCCGGTGTCGGCAGCGTGCTGCATGGCCTGCAGGCAGGCGGCGAAGGGCAGGTCGCGGCCCAGTGCGAGGCGGAAGGCGTCGCGTGCCGGGATCAGGCTGTCCATCAGGGTCTTGTCGCCGACCTTGGCTTCGCCGATGGCCTGCACGGCGGCAATGCCCTCGTCCAGGGCCTTCAGGAACAGCTGGCGGTCCAGTGTGGGCTGGCCTTCCAGCACCGTGCTCATGGCCATGAAGAAGCTGCCGTAGAGCGGACCCATGGAACCGCCGATGCCTTCCATCAGGGTGATCGAAAGCGTATCGAGGGCCGCCGCCAGCGAGGTTTCGGGATCTTGTTTGAGACGTTCACCGCACAGGCTGAAACCCTTGCTCATGTTGATGCCGTGGTCGCCATCCCCGATCGCACCATCGACTTCGCTCAGCCAATCGCGGTGCTGGTTGATGGTCGACACCAGATCCTGTACCACCCAGGCAGCCTGGCGCATGTCGAATCCGGAGTTCATGGCTGGCCTCCCTGGCGCAGGCCGATACTGTCGCAAGGGGCGGCCAGGCATTGGTCCAGCTGCGCATCCAGGCGCATCAGGGTCAGCGTCACCCCCATCATTTCCAGCGAAGTGAAGAGATTGCCCACGAAGCTGTGCGCCACCTCCAGACCGGCTTCGCGCAGGCCATCGGCGACATCGGCATAGAGGATGTATTGCTCCATGAGTGGTGTGGCTCCCAGGCCCGAGAGCAGCACGGCGACCTTGTCGCCACGCGCGAAGGGCAGGTCGGGCAGCAGCTTGTCCAGCATCAGGCGCGCCATGTCGCGCGCTGGAACCACGGCCTGCACCGATACGCCCGGCTCGCCGTGATGGCCGATACCGACTTCCATCTCGCCATGCTTGATCGTGAAGTTGGCCTTGCCGACAGCCGGGATGGTGCAGGCCGACAGGCCGATGCCGATGGAGCGCGTGTTGTCGATGGCTTTTTGCGCGGCCTGTATCACTTCATCCAGCGTGCCGCCTTGCGCGGCCACCGCACCTCCTGCTTTCCACATCAGGATTTCACCGGCTACGCCGCGCCGCTTGCCGGGCTGGTCGGGCGGTGCCGAGGCGGCGTCGTCATTGGCCACCACGGTACGCACCTGGATGTCGGCGCGTTCGGCCAGTTTGATGGCCATCTTGACGTTCATGTTGTCGCCGGCGTAGTTGCCATACAGGCAGGCGATGCCCTGGCCGCCATGGGCGAGCTGGAAGGCGTCCATGAAGGATTTTGCGGTGGGTGAGGAAAACACTTCACCCACGGCCACGGCATCGACCAGGCCCTGGCCGACGTAGCCGAGAAAGGCCGGCTCGTGGCCGGAGCCGCCGCCGGTGACGATGCCCACGCGGCCCGGCGTGCCGGCGCTGCGATGGCGCAGTACGCGCGGATTGTCAGGGTGGGCGGACAACCCGGGATGCGCGGCCAGCACGCCGCGCAGCATGTCCTCGACGACCAGGTCGGGGTTGTTGACGATGCGATTGAGAGTCATGAATCAGTCCTTGGAAAAACGTCGGTCCACTGCAAAAACAAAGCGTCAGGTCACGGTGTAGCCGCCATCGATGAGGATGTTCTCGCCCGTGATCATGGCCGCCTGCGGGCTGGCCAGATAGGCCACCAGATGCGCCACTTCGTCGGGCTGGGCGAAGCGGCCCACGGGTATGCGCGCCCGCATCGCCACCCCCACCGCGCCGGCCCAGGCCTGCTTGCCCAGTTCGGTTTCCACCACCGTCGGTGAAATGGCATTGGCGGTAATGCCGTGGCGTGCCCATTCCAGCGCCAGCACGCGCGTCAGCGCCACCAGTCCGGCCTTGCTGGCACAGTAGGCGGCATGCCGCTCCAGCGCCACCACGCTGGCCTGCGAGGCGAGGTTGATGATGCGTCCGCCCTGCTGGCGCTGCATCAGCGGAAACACCGCCTGCGCCAGCAGGAAGGGGGCCTTCAGATTGATGGCCATGGTGCGGTCCCAGTCGGTGCAGGTGGCCGATTCGGCCTCCTGCAACAAGGCCACGCCGGCATTGTTGACCAGCACGTC
>NZ_DBIC01000383.1:12107-14802 GCF_002296545.1 Herbaspirillum sp. UBA812
GGCATTGTTGACCAGCACGTCAATGCGTCCGTAGTGCTGTTCGACCTGGGCGATGGCGCGGCCGATGGCGGCTTCGTCGCAGACATCGAGCACCAGGCCCAGGTGCGCGTGGTCTGGCCCGAGCTGTCGGGCCAGCTGCAGCACGGCATCGCTGCGGTCCGCCAGCACCAGCCGGGCGCCGCAGCGCGCCAGCAGCTGGCTGGTGGCCAGCCCGATGCCGGCGGCAGCCCCCGTGACCAGGGCCACGCGTCCGGAAAAATCATGCGGCCGCGTCATCGCATCGGCAGACAGGGCTGCGCTCATTTCTTGACCTTTTTCAGGAAAGCATCGGCATTCTCCTGGGTGATGGTGGTCCAGGGCACGGTATAGGATTTCTCGGTGCCGCCCTTCCAGGGAAGCTTGTCGCCGTACTCGGTCCAGATCGTCGAGCGCGGCTGGTAGGACGGCCCCTTGATGGCCCGCAAGGCCACATCCAGCGCGCCTTGCGCCTGCGCCTGGGCATCCTGGAACTGGGTCACCATCTCGCCTCGCTTGACGGCGGCAATGGCATCGGCAATGCCATCGATGCCGACCACCGGGATGGTCTTGGGATCGATGCCCTTGGCCTTGATGGCCTGCAGTGCCCCCAGCGCCTCATCATCGTTCTGCGCCAGCACGCCCTTGATCTGGCCGGGATGGGCGGTGAGCCAGTTTTCCATCAGCGCCATCGATTCCGCACGCGACCAGTTGCCGGTCTTGCGAGCCAGCACCTTGACGTCCTTGTTGCGCGCCAGCACTTCATCATTGCCACGCGCACGCTCGATCTGCGCGGACTGCCCGATGGGCCCTTCGATCATGACGATGTTGCCCTTGCCGCCGATGGCCTTCATCAGCGCTTCCGCTTCGAGGCGGCCGGCCACCACGTCATCGTTGCCCACGTAGGACGTCAGCACATCGCCCTGCACCCGGGTATTGGAGCCGATCACCGGGATGCCGGCCTTGACCGCCTTCTGCACCGGTGCCGCGCCGGCCTTGAGGTCGATGGGCACGAAGATGATGGCGTCATACTTTTGCAGGATCATCGTGTCGAACTGGTTGCTCTGGGTGAGGGCGTCGTAGTTGCCGTCGAAGACGGTGACCTGCACGCTGCCATCCTGTACCGCCGGATGGGCTTTGAGCTGATTGCTCCACATCTGCATGAATTCGCCCTTGAGACCGTAGACGGCCGCGCCGATGCGCAGGGGCTTGTTCTGGGCGCTGACGCCGGTGGCCACGGCCATCAGCAGCAGGCTGGCGAGGGTTTTCTTGATCATGAATCGTCTCCGTGTGAGTTGTTGTGGGACTTCAGTTTTTCTTGCGTGAGGAATCCAGCAGGACAGCGCCGACGATGATCACGCCCTTGATGACTTGCTGGTAGTAGGAAGACACGCCGAGCAGGTTGAGCCCGTTGTTGATGACGCCGATCAGCAGCGCACCCACGACGGTCCCGCCCAGGGTGCCGGTGCCGCCCGAGAGCGAGGTGCCGCCGATGACCACGGCAGCGATCGCATCGAGTTCATAGGACACGCCCGCCTGCGGCAGCGCCGCCGTCGTGCGTGCGGCCAGCAGGACGCCGGCCAGCCCGGCCAGCAGGCCGCTGATGACGTACACCGCGAAGTAGACCTTGCGGGTATCGATGCCGCTGGTCTTGGCGCTGCGCGCATTGCCGCCGACCGCATAGATGTAGCGGCCATAGACGGTGAAACGCAGCACGAACCACGACACCGCGATGACCACGCCGAAGATGACGATGGGCACCGGCACGTGCAGGATCTGTCCGCCACCGATGGACAGCAGGCCCGCTGGCAGATCCGAGACCGGCATGCCGTCGTTGTAGATGTAGGTGGCACCACGCGCGGCGCTCAGCATGCCCAGCGTGGCCACGAAAGAAGGCACGGCCATGCGCGCCACCAGCAGGCCGCTGATGGCACCCAGCCCGGCACCTGCGCCGAGTCCGGCCAGCACCGCGACCGCAGGCGGATAGCCGCCACCGGTCGCCAGCCACGCCGTGACCATGCCGGAGAAGGCCAGCAGCGCACCGACCGACAGGTCGATGCCGCCGGTCAGCACCACATAGGTCATGCCGATGGCGAGGATGCCGTTGATGGAGGTCTGGCGCAGGATGTCGGTCCAGTTTTCCAGCGTCATGAAATACGGCGTGGCCAGCGAGAGCGCGATGCACAGCACGATCAGGGCCGCCAGCACACCGTAGCGCGCATAGGCCTGGCGCAGGCTGGTGAAGGAGGGCGAGGCCAGCCGGCCGGCGGAGAGGGAAGTGGGTTTGGTCATCATGGGTTCGTCATTGGATCGTCGGTGGATCGTCATCGGGATACATCAGGCGGGCGTCGCAGACCGGCGCGTCATCGCAGGCACGCACTGCGTCCCGCGCTTACGAGGCCAAGTGCAGCAGTTCTTCCTGCGTGGTGGCATGCGCATCGACCACTTCCACCACGCGGCCGCGCTTGAAGATGGCGATGCGGTCGCACAGGTCGAGGATTTCCTGCGCTTCGGAAGACACCACCAGGGCGGCACCGCCGTCCTGCACGAAGCGGTCGATCAGCTGGTACACCTCGCGCTTGGCACCTTCATCGATGCCGCGCGTGGGTTCGTCGCACAGCAGGCAACGTGGCTGGGTCGAGAGGCAACGCGCCAGCACCACCTTCTGCTGGTTGCCGCC
>NZ_DBIC01000383.1:15100-18745 GCF_002296545.1 Herbaspirillum sp. UBA812
ACCACCTTCTGCTGGTTGCCGCCGCTCATGGACGAGACCGGCAGATGCGGTGAACTCACCTTGATCTGCAGGCGCTGGATCATCTGCCGCACCAGCGTATCGACGCGGCTGCGCCGGATCAGCGGCAGGCGCGACATGCGCCGGTAGGCGGCCAGCACGATGTTGTCCTGGATTGAGGCGCACAGCACCAGTCCGCTGTCCTTGCGGTCTTCGGTCACCAGTGACAGACCAGCGGCGATGCTGGCCGCGGGCCGGCCTGCGGGCAGGGGCCGCTGCCGCAGCGTGACGGCCCCCTGGTCGGGCCGGGTCAGGCCATAGATGCAATTGAGGTATTCGCTGCGGCCCGAGCCCATCAGGCCATAGATGCCGACCACTTCGCCCGCATGAACCTGCAGCGAGACCTGGTCGAATTCCCCTTGGCGGCCCAGTGCTTCGGTCGACAGGATCGCCTCGCCACCCTGGCGACGGCGGCGCTCCTGCACCTGCAGCGTGCGGCCGACGATGGCCTTGACCAGGCTGGCGCGGTCGATGTCGCGGATCAGACCGGTCTCGACGAAGCGGCCGTCGCGAAAGACCGTGTAGCTGTCGGCGATCTGGAAAATTTCGGAAAGACGGTGCGACACGTAGATGATGCCGGTGCCTTGTGCGGCCACGCTGCGGATGGCGCGGAACAGGACTTCGGTCTCCTTCTCGCCAATGGCCGAGGTGGGTTCGTCCATGATCATCACATCGCAGTCGTGGCTGAAGGCCTTGGCAATTTCCACCAGTTGCACCTGGGCCAGGCTCAGGTCCTGCATGCGAGCGCGCGCATCGACCTGGAATTGCAGGCGATCCAGCAGCGCCTGCGCCTGCCGTTCCATGGCGCGGGTGTTGACGCAGAGCCCTGCCACGCGGGGCTCGCGGCCGAGGTAGAGATTTTCTGCCACGCTCATGCCGGGGATGGGCGAGAGCTCCTGCGTGATGATGGCGATGTGGTGATGCAGGGCTTCGGCCGGCGAATGGAAATCCACCGGCTGGCCCTTGAGGCGGATCTCGCCGCCATCCCGCCGCAGCAGGCCCATGATGATGGCCAGGAAGGTCGATTTGCCGGCACCGTTGCCGCCGCACAGCGCATGCACGCTGCCGCGCTTCAACTGCAGGCGTCCGTCGGCCAGCGCCACGATCTCGTGGAAGGACTTGCTCACTCCATGTGCTTCCAGCAAAAGCTCTGCCATGGCTGTCTCCATACATGCGCTGGTCAAATGTCCAGCGATGGGTAAATGTTTGTTGTGAGCCCATCATTGCAAAGAATTTTTTTGCTGTCAATGCTCATTTGCTCATCGCTTTAAATAACTTTTTCTTCTGTTTTGCGGTGCAATAATGCATTTGCGAGGTATTAAAGCTGAATTACTGCAGTTTTTGTGGCGTGCAGATCACTTTTGCATTAGTCTCTCGATGAACAAATGCTCTTCTGTGAATAATTATTCTGGCGGAGCATGAGCAAGGCAGTTCATCGTCACCAGGAGACAAGGATGAAAATAGGTATCGGATGCGACGAAGCGGCGTATGCGCTCAAGGAGGTCATCAAGGCCCATCTGGCGGGAAAGGGCCTTGACGTGGTGGACTTCGGCACCCATGATACGGAGCCCGTGATTTACCCCGACATCGCCTTTGCGGTGGCCGAACAGATCCGGCAAGGGGCGATCGGCCGCGCCGTCCTGCTGTGCGGCACGGGGATCGGTATGGCGATCTCGGCCAACAAGGTGCCGGGGGTGCGCGCGGCGCAATGCCACGACACTTATTCCGCCGAACGGGCCAGCAAGAGCAATGACGCCCAGATCATCACACTGGGCGCACGCGTGGTCGGGAGCGAACTGGCCAAGGCCATCGTCGATACCTGGCTGGCGGCGGAGTTTTCAGGTGGGCGCTCGACCGAAAAGCTGGAGCGCATCAAAGAGTATGAACATCATTTGCACAATACCAAGCGCCCATAGGCGCAGCGCTTCCGGATGCAAGCCGGCAGTGACGCAGAGGCAAACGCAAGCCAAGGGGGGAATCCATGTCCATGGATGAATTGACGCGCCTGGCCACGCTGTATTACGTCGATGGCCTGACGCAGCAGGAGCTGTCGGAGCGCTTTTCGATTTCGCGCGCCTCGATTGCACGCATGCTCAAGCGGGCGCAGGACGAGGGCATCGTGGAAATCCGCGTGCGCCATCATCCGGGCCAGACCATCGAGCTGGAACACGCGCTGATGCAGCGTTTCGGCATCGAGCGTGCGCTCATCTCGGTCAGCCACAACGACCAGGACCGCCAGCGCGCCATGCTGGCCGGCCTGGTGGCCAATCACCTCGACCGCAGCCTGACCGATGACAGCATCGTGGCCGTCGGCATCGGGCGCAACATCAATGCGGTGTCCGAACACGCGGTGTCCAACACGCGGCGCAGCGCCACCTTCGTCTGTGGTATCGGTGGTTACTATCGTGGTGGCGAAGCGATGAACTCCGATCACATCTGCCGTCGCCTGGCCTCGCGTTTCGGCGGCGACAGTGAAACGCTGTATGCCCCGGCACTGGTCAACAATGCGGCCGTGCGCGATGCCCTGCTGGCCAATGATGCAGTCCGTCCCACGCTGGACAAGGCGCGCCGCGCCCACGTCGCACTCATTGGGGTAGGCGATATCCATGAAGACAGCCCGATGGTGCGCATGGGCTGGTTCTCGCCCCAGGAAATCCTGGAGCTCAAGCGCCATGGTGCGGTAGGCGACATGATGGGCTATGACTTCATCAACATCCAGGGCGAACCCATCCGCACGGAGACGCACTCGCGCGTCATCGGCCTGACGGTGGATGACTTGCGGCGCATTCCCGACGTCATCGCGGTCGCCAGCGAAAGCGGCAAGGCCAGCGCCATGCTGGGCGCGCTGCGTACCGGCACCATCAAGACGCTGGCCACGACCGACAGCATTGCGCATACGCTGCTCACGCTGGAAGAGGCGACCAGGAAGAACGCTGCGTGAGCTGAATCGAAGGATTCCATTGCGCAATGAAGAAGGCCGCATCGTGCAGACGATGCGGCCTTCTTTTTTGGATCACGTTCGTGGACAAGGCGCAGCTGCGCCGTTCTCCTTAACGCAATGCGTCGACGATCTGCTCCAGCTTCACTGCATCAGCCGCGAACTGGCGGATGCCTTCGGCCAGTTTTTCGGTAGCCATCGCATCGCCGTTCAAGGCCAGGCGGAAGGCTTTTTCGTCCAGGGAGATGCGCTCGATATCGGCGGCATCCGCCGCTTCCTTGCTCAGCTTGCGCTCGACCGGGCCATCGGTGTCGGCCAGCTTCTGCAGCAGGTCCGGGCTGATGGTCAGCAGGTCGCAACCGGCCAGCTCGACGATCTGCGAGGTATTGCGGAAGCTGGCGCCCATCACTTCAGTGGCGTAGCCGAACTTGCGGTAGTAGTTGTAGACCGCCTTGACCGACTGCACGCCGGGGTCATCGCTGCCGGTGTAGTCCTGGCCGGTGGACTTCTTGTACCAGTCATAGATGCGGCCGACGAAGGGCGAGATCAGCTGGACACGGGCTTCGGCGCAGGCAATGGCTTGCGGCAGCGAGAACAGCAGGGGCAGGTTGCAGCGGATGCCATCCCTTTCCAGGATCTCAGCGGCAAGG
>NZ_DBIC01000382.1:0-26280 GCF_002296545.1 Herbaspirillum sp. UBA812
CACCTGGCCCTTGGTATTGCGGATGGGGAACATGATCCGACCACGGAAGCGGTCATAACGCTTGCGATGGCCACCGCCCTCTTCACTCTTGTCGATGACGAGGCCGGACTCGACCAGCACTTCGTTCTCGTAATCAGGGAAGACCTGGCGCAGGCTGTCCCATTCGTCCGGCGAATAGCCCAGGCCAAAGCGGGCAGCGACTTCGCCGGTCAGTCCGCGTCCCTTGAGATAGGCAATCGCCGGCTGGGCACTGCGCAGCTGATGACGATAGAAATCGTTGGCACGCGTCATCACGTCCGACAGGGCCATGCTCTTGGCCTGCTTTTCCTGGCGCTGTGCCAGGGGGATGTTGTCTTCGCGCTCGGGCACCACCATGCCCACGTTCTGGGCCAGATCCTTCACCGCTTCCACGAATCCCATCCCCGAATACTCGATCAGGAAACTGATCGCCGTACCATGCGCGCCGCAGCCGAAGCAGTGATAGAACTGCTTGGTCGGGCTGACGGTGAAGCTGGGGGATTTCTCGTTGTGGAAGGGGCACAGGCCCATGAAGTTGGCGCCGCCCTTCTTCAGTTGCACATAACGACCTACCACGTCGACGATGTCGACGCGGTTGAGCAGGTCCTGGATGAACGACTGAGGAATCACCTGGGCAGCGGGGCGTTAGGTAAAGAGGCGAAGGGGCTGCTTACGAAGCCAGCGCGGCCTTGACCAGGGCGGACACCGCCGTCATGTCGGCACGTCCGGCCAGCTTGGGCTTCAGCACGCCCATGACCTTGCCCATGTCCTGAGGACCGGCAGCACCAGTGGCGGCCACGGCGGCCTGGACTTCAGCCTTGATCTCGTCATCCGACAGGCTGGCCGGCATGTAGGTGGCCAGCACGGCCAGTTCGGCCTTTTCGACGTCAGCCAGGTCCTGGCGGCCGCCGGCTTCGAATTGCGAGATGGAATCCTTGCGCTGCTTGACCATCTTGTCGATGATGGCCAGCACGTGGGCGTCGGTCAGTTCGACGCGCTCATCGACTTCCTTCTGCTTCATCGCGGCGGTCAAGAGGCGGATGGTGCCCAGCTTGCCCATGTCCTTGGCACGCATGGCGGCCTTCATGTCTTCCGTGATCTGCTCTTTCAAACCCATGGGGTACTCCGAAGATGAGGTGGATGAGTATTCTGCGATCTGGCGCCATCCCGCATCCAGTATTCCGGGCAGCAACAAGGCAAGGCCCGGTCTTGGCATCGTAGAACATGGATGGGCTTATCGCCAGCCCGAATTGGTGCTTTCCTTCCTATTTGGGGCTGCCAACAGGAAAAACCAGGCCAGCCAGGCACCCGGAGAAAACACCTCGACAAATCGGGAATAAATGCGAAAACCCGCTGCGGACCAACACCGGAGCGGGTTTACACATCGGCCGCACGAGTGCGCGGCGAGAAATTCTTAGTACAGCTTCTTCGGCAGCTGTTGGCTGCGGATACGCTTGTAGTGACGCTTCACGGCAGCAGCCAGCTTGCGCTTGCGCTCAGCGGTCGGCTTTTCGTAGAACTCGCGTGCGCGCAGTTCGGTCAGCAGACCGGTCTTCTCGATGGTGCGCTTGAAGCGACGCATTGCAACTTCGAACGGCTCGTTCTCTTTAACGCGAATAGTGGTCATGTAAATTCAAACCAGAAAGGTTAGGTTGGATTAGCAAAGAAAGCGATTGTAGCAGGACTGGCACCCGATTGGAAGGCCAAACGTGGCATTTTTTCCACCACCGTGGTAAAAAACGGATAAGAATCAGGCACTTATCACAGTCAAGATGATCCTTCACCTGAAGTCAAGGGCAAATGAAGGAAAAAGTCCAACACCTGCCTTCCAGGCCGGCCTCACACCGCTGAACCCGCCGCCACGCCTGAGGCCCACGCCCACTGGAAATTGTAGCCGCCGAGCCAGCCGGTCACGTCCGTCGCTTCGCCGATGAAATGCAGCCCCGGCACCTTGTTGGCCATCATGGTCTGCTGCGACAGCTCGCGCGTATCCACGCCGCCCAGCGTGACCTCGGCCTTGCGATAGCCTTCCGAGCCACTGGGCAGGATCACCCAATGATTGAGCGAGTCACCCAGCTTCTTGAGCGACTTGTCGGGCATGTCGGCAATGCGCGCGTTGGCATCGAAGCCATTGATCTTGAGCCAGCCTTCGGCCAGGCGGTTGGGCAGCCACTGTGCCAGCAGATTGCCGAGATTCTTCTTCAGCGTGCCCTTGCCGTGAATCAGCAACTGGGCCACATCCAGTTCCGGCAAGAGATTGAGCCGCAGCGGCGTGCCCGGCCGCCAGAAACTGGAAATCTGCAGGATGGCCGGCCCGGACAGCCCGCGATGGGTGAACAGCAGGTCTTCAAGGAAATGTCCGCGCTCCTTCTTCTCGCCGGTCTCCACCGACACCTCCAGCGCGATGCCGGCCAGTTCGGTGAGCGACTGCCAGGCCTTGCCGTCGAAGGTCAGCGGCACCAGGCCGGGACGCGTCTCCACCAGCTTCAGGTCGAACTGGCGCGCGATGCGATAGGCAAAATCGGTGGCCCCGATCTTGGGAATGGACAAGCCGCCGGTCGCAATCACCAGACTGCCGGCCTGAATCTCGCCGGCACTGGTAGCGATGCGAAACTGTTCACCACTCTTGCCGACCTCCTGCACCGTGCAGGGCATGCGCCAGCTGACGTTGCCCGCCTCGCACTCGGCCTTGAGCATGGCGATGATGTCTTCGGCGGAGTCATCGCAGAAGAGCTGCCCCTTGTGCTTCTCATGGAAACCGATGCGATGGCGCTTGACCAGCCCGATGAAATCCTGCGGCGTATAACGCGACAAGGCGCTGCGGCAGAAATGCGGATTCTGCGAGAGATAGTGCTGCGGACCCGCCCCCACATTGGTGAAATTGCAGCGGCCACCGCCGGAGATGCGGATCTTCTCGGCCAGCTTGCCGGCATGGTCGATGAGCACCACGCGGCGGCCGCGCTGGCCGGCCACGGCAGCGCACATCATGCCGGCCGCACCGGCGCCGATGATGGCGACATCAAATTGATTGGGATTGTTCTTGCTCATGCTTCCTCCGGCACGCATCTCGGTGCAGCACGAGGCCGCTTCAAAGCCGTGATTGTCCGCGATCCCGGCCCGAAAACACAAGAGCCAGGAAACAACGCGCGCTCGGGAAGGCACAAAGACCAAGGGCCGGCATCTCGCGATACCGGCCCTTCGCCTTCTTCCTCCCATCATCCCGCGTGCTCTGCAAACACGCGGAATGCCAGGTGCCTCAACTTTGGTGCAACTTTATCCTAACCAGCAATTTAAATCATTTATATCGTTTACTGAAAATACGGCGGCGGCTCCACGCCCATCCACAATTCCGATGACAAACGCATCATGTCATTGAGAGAACCCCGCTGCGCAAACATCTGGCGCAGCCAACTGGCGTCAGACAAGCGATCATGCGCGATGCGGCGCAGACGCGTGATGGTCTGCTGCTCGGCCTCGTTGGCCACATAGGGTTCCAGCAACTGCAATTGCTGCAGCAGGTGTTCATAGATGGGCAGCTTGCGCGATTGCGAAGGCGTCGCGCCGTGCAGCGCCAGCTGGCCATTGAGCCCGAAGCGGCTGGCCTCGAAACGGTTGAACTGGTAAAGCAGATAGAAATCATCGCCGACCACGAACGGCCGCTCGGTGAGAATCCAGCGCGCCAGCAATTGCGCATACGCCCCCAGGTGCGCCGCATGCTCGATGGTCAGCGGCGTATCGCAGACGCGGATTTCCACGGTGCCGTATTCCGGCTTGGGACGGATATCCCAATAGAAATCCTTCATGCTGGCGATGATGCCCATCTGGTGCAGTTCATCGTAATAAGTCTCGAACTCGGCCCATTTGGTATGCACCGGCGCCGTGCCCGACAGCGGGAACGCCCGCACCACGTTGCTGCGCGAGGAATCGAACTTGGTGTCCGCGCCCTGGTAGAAGGGCGACGCCGCCGACAGCGCGATGAAGTGCGGCACGTAACGCGAGAAGCCGTGGGTGAGATACAGCGCATCATCGCCGTTCTCCACACCGATGTGGATGTGCTGGCCGAAGACGGTAAAGGTCTTGGCCAGGTAGCCGTATTTCTCGTGCAGGTAATGGAAGCGCTCGCTGGGCGTGATGCGCTGCTCGTTCCAGTGCTGGAAGGGATGCGCACCACCACCGGAGACATCGATGTTGAGGTATTGCGCGCCACGGTTCAAGGCGCCGCGCAAGCCCTTCAGTTCCTCGATCAGTTCATCCACGCGGGTGTGGATGCCGGAGTTCAGCTCGATCATCCCCTGCGTCATTTCCAGCTTGATCTGCTTTTGCAGGTCACGCGGCTCGATCCAGTTCAGCAGATCGACCGCATCGCTGGCCAGGTTGTAGTTGCGGCGGTTGACCAGTTGCAGTTCCAGCTCGATGCCCATGGTAAAGGGCGTGGAGGAACCGAACGGCAGGATGCCGGCGCTGCCCTGCGGACCGGCCACGTGGGCCTGGGTACCGGGGGACTCTTGTTCGTTGCGGATCAGTGTCTCGGTATTCATTCGCGTCCACTCTCTCCAGATTTGATCAGGGCAAACTGGGTTGCCACCGGCCCCAGGAATTCCAGGACCACCATGCTGCCCGCCAGCAGCGGCAAGACATTGGCCGTGGTGTGCGGATACAGCGACGAAACGGTTTGCATCAGGCCCACGCCGACTTCGGTCATGGGCAAGGTACCCAGCGTGAGCAGGCCGGCCTGGCGCCAGTTCATGCGGGCAAAGCGGGCAAACAGGAACACGCCCAAGCCCATCGCCAGGAAGCGCGCCGCGATCAGGATCAGCACCGAGAAGCCCAGCAGGCTCAAGTCCGACAGCTTCATCGAGGCGCCCACGGTGACGAAGAGCATCACCACGAACAACTCATTGGCGACACCAAACTCCAGCTCCATCAGGTCGAACTGGCGATCCAGATTCTTGGAGAGGATGGCGAAGATCAGCATGGTCAGCATCACCGGCAGATGCAGCGCATGCGCCACGCCGATGGCCAGTGCAATCACCGAGATCACCAGCACGAACTGCGAGCTGTTCTCGCGGCCCAGCAGGCGCGCCAGCGGCATCATCAGCCAGTAGGTCAGATAGGCCAAGATGGCCGAGCCGACCAGCGAATACAGGGTGTGCTGGATCAGCGTCCAGACGGGCGTACCGGCCTCATGCGCGATCACCGGCAAGAGCGCATAGGCGGCCAGCACGGCCACGAAGTTGTTGAGCGCGGTCATGGCCGCCAGACGGCGCGTGACCTGGCCTTCCGCCTTGAGGTCGCGCAGCACCACCAGCACCACGGCCGGTGCGGTGGCAATGGCCATCACGCCACCCAAGAGCGCCATGACCGAATCGGTACCGAACCAGGTCAGGGCGATGCTGACGAAACCGAAGCACAGCACGGCCGAGACGGCCACCGTGATCATCAGCCATTTTTCGCGGCGCAGCCAACCGATATCGACGTAACGACCCAATTGATACACCACCAGCGCGACGGCAATGTCAGCAAAGATGTTGGTGACCTTGAGGACTTCACCGGAAAGCAGATTGAACCCGCCGGCACCCAAGAGGAAACCGACCAGCAGATAACCCGTGATGCGTGGCACCCATGGGGACTTGGAAACTACGTAGCCCGCGATCAGCCCGAAGAGCAGCAGGCCGCCGAATACCAGCAGGGCATTCCATTGCAGCGTCTGTGCGAGGGTGAACGACGGAAGAGCCCACTCCATATCTCCTCCTGTAACGATGTGGTGTTGAACCGCAGCAGCACACTATCATTCGACGATGACATGCATGTTGCGGATCGCGTAAGCAACATGCCGGGCATGTGCGGCACGAGCAGCCCGACGAGATCGGGCCCGATTTTTCCAAGAAGATTTTTTAAGAAAAAATCTCTCATCAAAAAACCGGAGCACAGAAGATATCACTCTTGCTCTACGCGATGATCTTTTTTTTACCTACAACGGAAATCTGAATTTCCTGATTTGATATTTATTGAATTTCTGGAAGTTATCCGAAGCGCATTGAGAAGATGAATGTAGTTAGGGGAGCCTCAATGCTCCGTCAGGATGCCGTCAGCGGTAATCAGAGCAGACCTGATTCGTTTGTCAGAAAAGACTGACACGAGCGCGCTGCGATAGCGGGCCAGCTGCGCTGCGTAATCGGCACGCTCGCTGTCGAGCAGACGGCGCTTGTAATCGATGACCCAGACTTCGTCGTCGAACATGACCACGCGGTCCAGCCGCATGACGCCAGACGGGGCGACGATCTCCATTTCATTGCGCGCCCAGCGATGCAACGACGGATTGAAGAAGCGCTCCAGTTCCGGCTGTGCCAGCACCACGCGTGCCTGCGCATGCACCACCTGTGCCATCTCCGCAGAGATGCCCAGCCAGCGCACCAAAGCAGGCGGCGATGGCAAGTGCAACGGCCATGCGTTGCCGTGCGTGAGCCGTTCCAGCAGTGCATGCAGGGCCACGCCTTCATCGATGGCTTCGGTGCTGACCAGCGTGCCATCGGCATCGACCTCGGGCAGCGCATCTTCCTCCTCCTGCGCTGCGCCGAACAATGACATCGGCACCGGTTTGGGATCGAACAACGCCAGCGAGAATTGCTCTTCGATGGCGGCAGCATCGGCACCGTGAACGGCGTCCTCGCTGATCTCGCGCACCGGCGCATCGCTGGCAAAGAGACGCTGATACCAGCTGCCTTCCACCACCCCGCCCTCGCCCGCCCCGCGCGTCCCGGCCACGCCCGAGACCAGCAGCAACTGCTTGGCGCGCGTGACGGCGACGTACAGCAGGTTCCAGTCTTCCTGCGTCTTCAGGCTTTCTTCTTCCTCGAACAGATCATCCCGCGCACAGCCGCGTTCGCTGCGCCGGCCAAAGGCCGAGAAGTGCGTGGGCGCATCCTGATCCTGCGGCCAGGCGCAGAGGATGCCGAGATTGTCTTCCACCGAATCGCTGTGATTGGCATCGAGGATGGCCACCACCGGGGCTTCCAGTCCCTTGGCGCTGTGTACGGTGAGAATGCGCACGGCATCGGCGCTGGCATCCACGCTCGCCTCGTCCGGCGCATCGCCACCTGAAGTGCGCTGCAGGACGCGCAAGGCGTCGATGAATTTGGGCAAGCTCGGATAGCGCCCGGCATCCATGTTCAGCGACAGCTCCACGAAGGCCGCAATGTTGCCGAGCGTCTGGCTGCGCGTGAGCGGCGAGGCATGCTGCGCATAGCGCGCCACCAGTTCGCCCTGATGCAGGATCATGTCCAGCAGGTCATGCACCGGCAGGTGTGGTGCCGCCTGCAGCCAGCGCTGCAGCAGGGTCACGGCACGCACCAGCGCGGCCGATGCGCTGCCCTCCTCCTGCATGCCCTGCAGATGCTGCCACCAGTGTCCGCCCTCGGCTTGCGCCACGCGACGCGCGATCTGCACCAGGTCATCATCGGCCGCGCCGATGATCGGGCTCTTGAGGACGTGGGCCAGCGCACGTGTGTCGTTGGGCGTGATGAGGAAAGTCAGCAGCGCGATCAGGTCGGCGATTTCCAGCGATTCGAGCAGGCCGCCGCGCTTGTCGGAAATGAAGGGAATCCCTGCGGCGCGCAAGGCACTCTCATAGGCCGCCAGGTGCGTGCGCTTGCGCACCAGCAGCATGATGTCGCCCCAGCGCATGGGGCGCGTAGCCTTGCCATCGGCCACCGGCACTTCGCGATAAGCTTTGAGCAAAGCCTGCGCCAGTGCCTGCCCTTCCAGCAGGCGGCGCGCATCATCTTCCTCGCCGCGCGGCGTGGTCAGGGGGTTGCGCCAGGGGATGATGTCTTCAGCGTTGTTCGTGGACTCGGGCGAAGCCGGTTCTTCGGGGGTTTCAGGCGAAATGACGTTTTCTGCATCCTCGTCCTGCCGCGCCAGGGGCAGCCGCCAGACCTCGCCCCCCGCAAGGCCCAGCGTGGTCTGCTGCGCGAACAGCGGATTGCCGCCCATGACGAATGAACGATTCAGTACATCGACCACGGCCGAGGCATTGCGGCGGGTCTGGTTGGCGCGCAGGATGGCGGCGCCCTGCGCGCGCAGCATCTCGCGCGCGGCCACGAACACGCGCGGCTCGGCGCGGCGGAAGCGATAGATGGATTGCTTGGGATCGCCCACCACGAAGACGCTGGGCTGGGCCGCATCACCACCATAGGCATCGAGCCAGCAGCGCACGATGCACCATTGCAGCGGGTTGGTGTCCTGGAATTCGTCCAGCAGGATGTGCTTGTAGCGCGCATCCAGCCGGGTCTGCAGATAGGCGGCGCTGGCCTCGTTGCGCAGCAGGCGGTAGGCCTGCCATTCGAGGTCGGCGAAGTCCAGCACGCGCTGTTCGGATTTCACCTCCTGATAGCAGGCCAGGTAGGTGCGGCCAGCGGTGAAGAGGGCGCGGTTGAGTTGCAGGACCGCCTTTTCCTTGCTGCGTCCCTGGAGCTTGCGCAGTGCGTTGCCGATGGCATTGAACTCTTCTTCAAAGGCCGTCAGCGCGGCTTCCTCGCTGCTGCCGAAGTGCTGCACCAGTGCGGCCAGCAGCGACTTGACCTTGCCGTTCTTGCGCGGCTTGTCCTTGTCATCGAAGAACTGGCTGTAGAGGGCGTCGAAGTTTTCCAGCGCGGAACCTGCAGTCAATGCCGACTCGATGGCCACCGCGCGCGTCTTGTTGGCGCTGCCTCCTTGACCGAGCAGGATGGCGATCTGGCTGGCCCGCGCGAGCAGTGCGGCATCGTCCCACAGCGACAGACGCGCATCGCGCTGCGCATCGGGGCCGCACAGGTCTTCCAGCCAGCGCAGGGGCGATGGCATGTCGGCTGTCTCTTCGTCTTCCTCGCCATCGTCGTCCTGCGTGGCCGCCCACCATTCGGCGCGCTTGTCGATGAAGGCATCGAGCAACTGCCGCGCATTGAAGTCACCCGCCAGTTCATAGAGTTCCAGCAGTGCCGCCTTGACGGGCGCGCCTTCGGGCTCACGCAGTTTCTGCATGAAGCGGCGGTAGGCTTCATCGATCAGCTCGCCATTCTTTTCGGTCAGCGTATAGCCGTGCGGCACGCCCGAGGCCAAAGGTGCAATCTGCAACAAACGGGCGAACCAGCTGTGGAAAGTGTCGATGGACAGGCTCTGTTCAGAGGAGAGGATGCGCTCGTACAGTCCGCGCGCCACCGGCAGCAAGCGGGGCAGGTCGGGCTCGGCCACACCGCGTTCGCGCAGCAGCGCGGCCGCGTGCGCATCGTCGGCCAGGGCCAGTTCGTGCAGCAGTTCGAGCAGGCGCTCGCGCATTTCCTGCGCGGCCTTGCGGGTGAAGGTGATGGCCAGCAGTTCCGGTGCCTGTGCCCCGGCCAGCAGAAGACGCAGCATGCGCGCCACCAGCAGCCAGGTCTTGCCGCTGCCGGCGCAGGCCTCGACCACCACCGAATGGCGCGGATCGCAGGCGGCACGCGTGAAGACGGCCGCCTCGACCGCTTCGCCATTGACCTCATAGGCTGCCGGTTGCTTGTCGGCGGCGCTCACAGCCAGGCTCCCTTGCGGCACAGGCCGCGCATCTCGCAATACTGGCAGACGGATTCGATGCCGTTGGCCGGCAGCGCCGCGCCGTGGGCGACGGCTTGCATGGTGGTGGTGATCTGTTGCTGGAGCATCTTCTGTTGGCGTGCGAAATCGGGGGCGGCGGCGTCGCCGGTTTTCTTGTCAGGGCCCAGTTCGAGGGCGACATAGTGCGCGTGTTCCACTGCGCCACCGGCCAGCAGGCCATAGAAGGCCAGCTGGTGATCATCCTCTTCCTTGACCTTCTGCCTGAGGCTGGCGGCGGTGCGGGTCTTGTAGTCGAGCACGGCGCGCTCGCCGTCGGCATTGCGGTCGACCCGGTCGAGGCGACCGTACAATTCGATGCCGCCATCCTGCCATTGCAGGGCGTGTGATTGCGACTCTTCACCGAAGGCGAATTGCCAGCCCTCGGCTTCGCGCTCGTTGGCCCACAGCAGATAGGCCGGCATCACCTTCTGCCAGCGCGCATGGAAGGCCAGCGCGGCCGGATGGCGCTGCATCTCGCGCTGGAACACTTCCTCGGAAAGCTGCGCCAGCAAAGGCGCGCGGGCCGGCAGCGGAGTGTCGTTGTCGCGCAGGTGGGCGTGATAGCGGTAAAGAATTTCGTGCAGCCAGCTGCCGTAGTCGCGCTTCTCGGGCATGTCCGAGAGCTCATCCATCACCGCCACGCGCAGCATGCGTTGCGCAAAGAACTGATACGGGCAGGCCAGGAAACTGCCGAAACCGCTGGCCGACAGCGAGGCCGGCAAGAGATCCGGCGCGCTCGGCATCGGCATGGTGGAGAGCACCGCACGCAGTGGCTTCAGCGGCGGCGGCAGCGTCACACGTTCCAGTGGCGCGGCACCCTGCTGCGCCAGCTTCAGTTCAAGGCGCTGGATCCACGGGCTCACAGGATTGGGCTCGCCATCCTGATGGGTCTGCCAGCACAGCACCACCTCCGGATTCACGCACAGCAATTCGGTGAGGTCGCGCAGCTGCTGGCGCTGGCGCGTGGCGCGCGTGGCCAGGTTCAGTTCGCGCCGCACGGCATTGGAGAAGAACAGGGTTTCCTGCGGCGGTGAAGGCAAGTGCGCGGCATCCGCACCGATCACCAGCACCGCCTCGAAACGCCGCAGGCGCGCGCCGTTCAGGGGCAGCATCACGACCCGCCGGTCCTTGATGGGCGGCATGAAGGAAGTGGCATCCAGACGCAAATTGAGCAGCGCGCGCCATTCCGCAAAGCTGAAGGTATCGGTCAGCCCGCCCTGCTCGGCGGCGATCTCGTCGAGCATCAGCAGGCATTGCTCGCCCGCACCATCGGCGCGCAGCGCAGCTTCCATACCCAGCGCCTGGCACAGGCCGCGCTGCGTCTCGCACCATTGCGCCAGCGTCTTGCGGCCGCCGAAGCGCGCAGCCTGCTTGGCCAGCGTGATGATGCAAGCCAGGTCATCGGCCTGTCCCGCTTCGGCGAAGGCCGATTGCAGCGCCTGCCAGTCGCCGGCGATGTTGGTACGGCGCAGGCGGGCTTCGATGCGCATGACGCGGTCGCTGCGGTCGGCATCCTCAGGGAAAACGAAGGGCGACTTCAGCAGGTCGAGCAGTGCATTGGTTTCACCCCGGGCCGAGACCAGGTCATTCCACGCGGCCAGCGCAGCGGCGGCGCGGGTGGTGGAGAGCTTCCAGCCGGTCTCGTCGGCCACGGCCACTTCGGCGCGTTCCAGCAAGGCGCGCAGGCGGCGTGCGGTGACGCGGTCCTGGGCCACGATGGCGATGTCGGTCTTGCCCTGCTGCAGCCAGCGCAGCACGATCTGCGCGCTTTGTATGGCGGCGTTTTCCAGGTCGCCGGCCGGACACAGGCGCGGCAGCGCGATGGGATGCGACGGGGAGACCGCAGCCTGGTCCGCTTCCATCGGCAGACCATCATCGTCGCGCACCAGCTCTTCCCAGGCCGAGAGATACAGCGGATGCAGCGGTGCGATGACCGCGCGGCTCCAGTCCAGCGTGACGATGCGCACCGGCTGGCGCTGTGCGTAGGCCGACAGGAAGGCCGCGTCCAGCGGTTCCGGTTCGGTCGGGCTGACCCACACCAGCGGCAGGCTGGCCTGATCCGCCAGCGCCAGCATCGCGTCGAAACGTTGCACGATGCGGTCATGGGCATCGAGCTGGGTTTTCCACACCTGCCACACCAGCGCGGCTTCGTCGGAGAGCATGCCGTGCGCAGAAGGTGCCAACGGCTCCAGCAACTGCGCCAGGGCCTGGGTCCAGCGGCCTGCCGCTGCCTCTTCACCATCCGCATTGGCGCGGATCTCGGGCAGCAGCGCCAGGGTCAGCTCATCGGACAGGGACAGCAGCGTCTGCGCCAGCGGCAGCAGGTCGGCATTGCGGCGGGCGGAAAACATTTTCTTGAGCCAGCCATGTTCGCGCAGTTGCGCATAGAGCTGCATGAGCCGCTCGCTCTCGGAGGGCGGCGCACTCTCGCCCGGCGGCTGCATCGCCAGCAGGCCGGACAGCGTATTGATGCGCGGGGCGATGTAGGGCCGGCGCAGTTCGCGCGACAGCGCCGCCTTGAAATTCTGGGCGTGGGAAAACGCCGGCACCATCAATTGCACGCCCGAGAAATCCAGCGCCCCTTCCTGTTGTGCCTGCAGCGCCTGCCCCAGCGGCTGGCCCTCGCGCAGCAGCGCGCGCACGGCCTGTTGCCAGAAATCGGGAGTGGGCGGGATCGGTACGGTGGCAAGCAGCATGCGTTCTCTGGATTCAATGAGGGCTGGTGAGGATAGCGCGTATCTACACGGCCGAGGCGGCACAAGAGCGTCAGCGGACCGTGCAGCCATTGTATTTTTCTCTTGCTCCGACAGATTTTTTCAATCGCGCCGGAGCAGACGATGCTGCGCATTGTATGCCAGACGGCCCCCTGCCGGCCTCGCGGGCGCAACGGGCAAAGCCGCGCCGGTGCTCGCGCAGCGCTGCAATGGCCGCGATGAGGACGGGTGACAACAGGCCACGGACCGAGCGTCCACACTTTCCCTCAAAATGGGTTATGATTGCCCCTGTACCCCGCCGCTTACCTCTGCCGCGCTTCAATTACAACTTGAATCGGCGCGCAACGACTCCACGTAGACCTAGCAACTCCGGAAGCGTTGATGGCTCACGCCAGGCCTGATGGTATTTGTCCACGGCGCTGATTGACTAATTACACCACTGCCTCATACCGAGGAAATGCCATGAGCGAACATATCAAACATATTACTGACGCCTCTTTCGAAGCCGATGTGCTGAAGTCCGACAAGCCCGTGCTGGTTGATTTCTGGGCGGAATGGTGCGGTCCCTGCAAGGCCATCGCCCCGATCCTGGAAGAAGTCGCCAAGGAATACGACGGCAAGCTGCAGATCGCCAAGCTGGACGTGGACTCCAACCAGGCCATCCCGGCCAAGTTCGGCATCCGCGGCATCCCGACCCTGATCCTGTTCAAGAACGGCGCAGCCGCTGCCCAGAAGGTCGGCGCACTGGCCAAGGGCCAGCTGGTCTCGTTCATCGACAGCAACATCTGATTCTGATGTAACATCCGACGGCGGCGCGCTCGCGCTGCCGTCCGCCCGGCACAAGGTGCCCGGCTTTATCTAGATCCACACCACGCTATTCCCTCCCCCACCTTTATTTATCCCGTCCCGGGACACTCATATGCACTTATCAGAACTAAAAGCGATGCACGTCTCTGCCTTGCTGGAAATGGCCATCAGCCTGGACATCGAGAATGCTGCGCGCCTGCGCAAACAGGAGCTGATGTTTGCCATCCTGAAGAAGCGCGCAAAATCAGGAGAACAGATTTTTGGCGATGGCGCCCTCGAAGTGTTGCCTGACGGCTTCGGCTTCCTGCGCTCGCCCGACGCCAGCTACATGGCGTCCACCGACGACATCTACATCTCGCCTTCGCAGATCCGCCGTTTCAACCTGCACACCGGCGACTCCATCGAAGGTGAAGTGCGCACGCCCAAGGACGGCGAGCGCTATTTCGCCCTGGTCAAGGTCGACAAGGTCAACGGCGAACCGCCGGAAGCCTCAAAGCACCGCATCCTGTTTGAAAACCTCACGCCGCTGCACCCCAACAAGCTCTTGCAGCTTGAGCGCGACATGCGCGGCGAGGAAAACATCACCGGCCGCATCATCGACCTGATCGCCCCGGTCGGACGCGGCCAGCGCGGCCTGCTGGTGGCTTCGCCCAAGTCGGGCAAGTCGGTGATGCTGCAACACATCGCCCACGCCATCACCACCAATCATCCGGACACCGTGATGATCGTGCTGCTGATCGACGAACGTCCGGAAGAAGTGACCGAAATGCAGCGCTCGGTGCGCGGCGAAGTGGTCGCCTCGACCTTCGACGAACCGGCCACGCGTCACGTGCAGGTCGCCGAAATGGTGCTGGAAAAGGCCAAGCGCCTGGTTGAAATGAAGAAGGACGTGGTCATCCTGCTGGACTCGATCACCCGTCTGGCACGCGCCTACAACACCGTGATCCCGGCCTCCGGCAAGGTGCTGACCGGCGGTGTGGACGCCAACGCGCTGCAGCGCCCGAAGCGTTTCTTCGGTGCCGCCCGCAACGTCGAAGAAGGCGGCTCGCTGACCATCATCGCCACCGCCCTGATCGAAACCGGCTCGCGCATGGATGACGTGATCTACGAAGAATTCAAGGGTACCGGCAACATGGAAGTGCACCTCGAGCGCCGCCTGGCCGAGAAGCGCGTCTCCCCCGCCATCAACCTCTCCAAGTCCGGCACCCGCCGCGAAGAGCTGCTGATCAAGCCGGACCAGCTGCAGAAGATCTGGGTGCTGCGCAAGCTCATGTACGACATGGATGAAATCGAGGCGATGGAATTCATCCTCGACAAGATGAAGTCCACCAAGAACAACGCCGAGTTCTTCGACATGATGCGTCGAGGCAACTAAGTTCATCAAGGCAACTAAGTCCTTGGCAGGTTCGGAAAACGGCATGTCCCTCAGCGGGCGTGCCGTTTTTTATTGCCCCCTGGGAAACAACGGATGAGCATTTTCATCTGAAATACCACGCCGCGCCGGCCCGGCCGGTCGGCTGCCTTGACCCAAGCCCCTGATTCCACTGTATAATTTCGGACTTTTCCAAACCGGCAAGTGATCATCAATCGGGTCAAGAAGCAGGGCGACCGACGAAGTGGCGATTGGCTACCAAACTACTCTTGAGGCAATCATGAAAGAAGGCATCCACCCGGATTACCGCGAAGTCCTGTTCCACGACATGTCGAACGACTTCAAGTTCATCACCCGCTCCACCATCGGCACCCGCGAAACCGGCGAGTTCGAAGGCAAGCAATATCCCCTGGTGAAGATCGAAGTTTCCTCCGAATCGCACCCGTTCTACACCGGCAAGCACAAGATCGTCGACACCGCTGGCCGCGTCGAGAAGTTCCGCCAGAAGTTCGGTTCCGTCGGTTCGAAGACTGCTGTCTCGAAGGCGTAATCAGTACTTCCTCCAAAAAAGGCAGCTCCGGCTGCCTTTTTTGTTGGGCTCACCGGTGGGGCAGCATCAGGGGCTGCACCATCATGTAGCAGACAGAAACAACTATTTACCGGGTTTTCCTGCACAATAGGGCCTGCTAAAAAAACACCAGCCAAAAACACCAGCCGCCGACAACGGCGACCGCGCGGCCCAGGCCACCCCAGCCCGCGCATCACCCAACACGCAGCACAGAACAAGAGCAACAAGATCTTGATGAAGCCAGTCCGTCTTCCCGCCGCCGCGACCAATGCGCTTCCGCGCCTGGCCGTGCTTGCGCTCGCCCTCCTCTACATCCTGCCCGGCCTGATCGGCCGCGATCCCTGGAAGAACGAGGATGCCACCAGCTTCGGCATCATGTGGACCATGGCCCATGGCAACCTGGCCGACTGGCTCACCCCCAACGTGGCCGGCCTGCCGCTGCCGGCGGAAAGTCCGCTGGCCTACTGGTTTGGTGCAATCTGCATCAAACTGTTCGGCTGGCTGCTGGGCGACCCGCTGGCGGCCCGCGTTTCCATCATCGGCTGCTTCCTGGTCGGCTCGCTGTCGATCTGGTACACCACCTACGTGCTGGGCCGCCGCGCCGAAGCGCAGCCGTTGAAGCTGGCCTTCGGCGGCCAGCCCGAACCCAAGGACTTCGGCCGCACCCTGGCCGATGGTGCCTTCCTGATCTATCTCGGTTTCCTCGGCCTGCTGCTGCACAGCCACGAGACCAGCCCCAAGACCCTGCAGATCGCCCTGGTGGCCTATGCCATGTTCGGTGCGGCGCGCGTGTTCGATGCGGGCAAGCTGCGCCATGGCATCTGGCTGGGACTGGCGCTGGGCATGCTGGTGCTGACCTATGGCTGGCTGCTGCCGGTCGGCGTGATGATCGCGCTGGTCCTGCTGGCCGCCCTGCGCAAGGATGGCCGCGCCCTCGGCCTGCTGCTGTTGCTGGCACTGCCGATGGCGCTGTTGATCAGCGCCGCCTGGGTGGCCGCGCTGCACCGCCTGATCCCGGCTGAAGCGGCCAGCCAGTTCGAGCTGTGGATGAGCTGGAACATCTACCAGCTCAACCGCCCGACGCTGGCCACCCTGGCCTTCCTCGGCAAGTATGGCGTGTGGTTCGCCTGGCCCGCCTGGCCCTTCGCCGGCTGGGCACTGTACGCCTGGCGCCGCCAGCTGGGCTCGCTGCACATCGCCTTGCCGCTGGCCTTCCTGATTCCCATCACGCTGCTGATCCTGGTCAACGTGCATCGCGAAGAGGGCATGCTGCTGCCGCTGCTGCCGGCGCTGGCGATCCTGGCCGCGTTCGGCCTGCCGACCATGAAGCGCGGTGCCATCAATGCGGTGGACTGGTTCTCGGTAATGACCTTGACCACCTCGGCGGCCTTCATCTGGATCGGCTGGATCGCCAAGGAAACCGGCTGGCCGGCCAAGATCGCACGCAATGCCTACAAGCTCGCGCCCGGCTTCAAGCCCGGCTTCGAATGGATCTCGCTGGCTATTGCGGTGGCCGCCACCATCGCCTGGATCCTGGTGGTGCACTGGCGCATCTCGCGCCGTCCCGCGGTGCTGTGGCGGGCCGTGGTGCTGTCGTCGGGTGGCGTGATCCTGTGCTGGGTGCTGCTGATGACGCTGTGGCTGCCCTGGGTCAACTACGGCAAGAGCTATGCGGGCGTGGCCGAACAGATCGAATCGAAACTGACTTCGGTCAAGCAGTGCGTGCAGAGCAATGTGGGACCGGCGCAGCGCGCCTCCTTCGCCTATTTCGGCAACGTGCGCTTTGCCGACGAGCGCGACCAGAGCTGCGACTACCTGCTGCTGCAGGATGACGTCAGCAATCAGGATGCCTCCATCATGCTGCGCCAGTACCCCGGCAACTGGCGCATGGTCTGGGAAGGCCGCCGCCCCTCCGACCGCGACGAGCGCTTCCGCCTGTACCGCCGTGCCGGTCGCTGATGCAAGGTTGGCTGCCGCGTGACGACTGAACTGCCCGCCCTCTCCTCCCGCCATCATGTCGGCCGCATCACGCGGCTAGCGTGGCCGCTGCTGATCGGGCAGCTGGCCATCATCGCCAATGGCGTCATCGATACCGCCATGGTCTCGCGCTTCTCGGCGCTGGACCTGGGTGCGCTGGCGCTGGGCGTGTCGATCTACGTGAGCGTGTTCGTCGGCCTGTCGGGTGTGCTGCAGGCGCTGCAGCCGACCATCGGCCAGCTGTACGGCGCAGGCCGCGTGGGCGAGATCGGCAACGAGGTCAAGCAAGGCATGTGGCTGGCAGTGCTGCTGTCCATCGTGGGCTCGCTGATCCTGATGTTTTCACCGCTGTTCCTGGCGGTGGCCAAGGCCTCGCCGGAACTGGTGGAGAAGGCCACGCTGTACCTGCGCATCGAAGCGCTGGCGCTGCCGGCCACGCTGTTCTTCCGCGTCTATTCCTCGCTCAACACCGCCCTGGCGCGGCCCAAGATGGTGATGGCGCTGCAGCTGGGCGGCCTGCTGCTGAAGCTGCCGCTGAATGCCCTGCTCATCTTCGGTGGCCTCGGCCTGCCGGCCTTCGGCGGCCCCGGCTGCGCCATTGCCACCACGCTGATCGCCTGGCTGATGATGATCGCCGCCTGGCTGCTGGTGGCGCGCCTGCCGCTGTATCGTCCGCTCAAGCTGTTCGGCAGCGGCTTCGTCGCGCCCTCGTGGAAGAGCCAGCGCACGCTGCTGCTGCTGGGTATTCCGATCGGCATGTCCTACTTCATCGAAGTGACCGCCTTCACGCTGATGGCCGTGTTCATCGCGCGCCTCGGCGCGGTCCCGGTGGCAGGCCACCAGATCGCGGCCAACGTCGGCACGGTGCTGTACATGCTGCCGCTGTCCATTGCCAGCGCCACCAGCACCCTGGTCGCGCAAGCCATCGGCGGCGGCAACATGGCGGAGGCCAAGAAGATCGGCCGCGCCGGCATCCGCCTGGCGGTCTCGCTGTCGGTAGTGATCGGGGTGATCGTCTGGTTCCTGCGCGAACACATCATTCGCGCCTACACGCCCGATCCGGTGATCGTCGGTGCGGCGCTGCCGCTGTTCCTCTACATCGCCTTCTACCAGCTGTTCGATTCCATGCAGGTGACCACGGCCTTCGTGCTGCGCGCCTACAAGGTGGCGGTGGTGCCCACCGTCATCTACGCGGTCACGCTGTGGGGAGTGGGATTGGGCGGCGGCTATCTGCTGGGACTCGATCCGCTGGGCGTGGCACCGCCGGCGCTGCGCGGCCCGTCCGGGTTCTGGCTGGCCAACAGCCTGAGTCTGGGCCTGGTGGCCCTCGGCCTGCTGGCCTATCTGCGCGTGATCCAGCGCCGCGCGCAGCGCGGCGAACTCAGCGTTTGATCACGCCGCCGGCGGCAAACAGATCGTCATTGCTGGCGTCGACCAGACCGGGCACGCTGACCGCGTCGTCCGGCCGCCCCAGCAGGAAGCCCTGCACCTGATCACAATGCAGCAGCTGCAGTTCGCGCAGCTGCCCTTCGGTCTCCACGCCTTCGGCCACCACTTCCATCTGAAGGGCATGTGCCAGCGCGATGATGGCGGCCACGATGGCGCGTCCGGAGTGATCGTCCAGATCCAGGCGCGAAGTGAAGAAACGGTCGATCTTGACCTGCCGGCAGTGGAACTGCGCCAGGTAGGCCAGACTGGAATAGCCGGTGCCAAAGTCGTCGATGGCGATGTCGAAACCCAGCGACTGCAGTTCGCGCACCACGCGCGTGGTGCGTTCCACATCCTTCATGGCGGCGGTCTCGGTAATCTCGAACATGAGCCGCTGCGGCGCGATGCCGGACGCACTGACCACCTTGATGATGCGCTCCACCAGATCGCTGCGCATCTGCAGCGGCGACAGGTTCAGCGCCACCTTGACCGGCTTCACGCCGGCCGCATCCCAGCACACGATCTGCCGGCACACCGCGTGCAATACCCAGTCGCCGATGCAGAGGATCTGCCCCGAGCGCTCGGCAATGGGAATGAACTCGGACGGAGCCATCTCGCCCAGCTCGGGATGATGCCAGCGCAGCAGCGCTTCCAGCCCGGTCAGTTCCTTGCCGGCACCGCGATACTTGGGCTGGAAGTGCAGGCGGAACTGCTGCTGGTCGATCGCCTGCTGCAGCGCCTGCCGCACCTGCAGATGGCGCATGGCGCTGGCATGCATGGCCGGCTCGAAGAAGCGATAGGTATTGCGTCCGCTCTGCTTGGCTTCGTACATGGCGGCATCGGCATTCTTCATCAGGGCATCGACCGACTCGCCGCTGTTGGGATAGACCGCGATGCCGATGCTGGAGGTCACGCGCAAGGTCGCATCCTCAATCTGGAAATCCAGGCGCAGTTCGGCCAGGATGTTCTCCGACAATTGCTCCACCACCTCGGGCGTGGACAGATTGCTCATCACCACCACGAACTCGTCGCCACCGATGCGCGCCACCATGTCCTCGCCACGGATGCAGGCGCGGATGCGCTGCGCCACCGCCACCAGCAAGCCATCGCCGACGGCGTGGCCGAGCGAATCATTGATGGCCTTGAAGCCATCGAGATCCATGAACAGCACCGCGAACGGTTTGCCGTTGCGACGCGCCACTTCCACCGCATGCTGGATGCGATCCGCCAGCAAGGCGCGATTGGGCAGGCCGGTGAGCACATCATGGGTGGCGAAGTGCAGCAGCTTGTCATTGGTGCGGCCAACGATCTTCTTCAAGACCTGATTGCGCTGCACGCCGCTGACCACCAGCGCCATGGCCATCGCCAGAAATGCCAGGAACACCAGGCCATTGACCAGGTGTTCGCGCGTGATGCCTTCCCCGGCCAGGCTTTGCGCCTGCGGGTCGATCAGCAGTGCGCGCAGTCCGGCGGCCGCCGATGACACCAGCCCGGCCCCCACCAGCAGCGCCGCCAGCACGCGCCGCGCCTGCTGGGAATTGAGCGAACCGGTCATGGGCTTGCGTCCGTTGCTGGCGGAAAACAGGGTGACGATGAAGACCGCCACCACTTCCGACACCACCAGGGCCACGATCAGCAAGGGCGTGTGATAGACCAGCGGCGGCACCAGCGTCATCGACTTGAGCGCGATGTGAAAAGCGGCATTGAAGGCGGCGCCGATGGCCAGCCCGCCGATGACCAGCCGGGCCGGTTGCGGACGCCGCATGCCCGTCAGATGCATCAGGTAGAAAGCGCTGGAGAGGCACAGCAGCAGGGTGAGCACCACCATGCGCGCATCGAAGGCGATCGGCATGGGCGCGTCCAGCGACGCCACCGTCAGCAGCATCGCGCCCCACACGCCGAGACCGAATACCACCGCGCCTATGGCCAGCCACAAGCGCCGGTGCTGGGACTCCTGCAGCACGATGCGCTCGGAGACCTCCAGCGCCGCGTAGGCCGAGAGACTGGCGACCAGCAAGGCAAAGGCCAACAGCAGGAAATGAAAGGAAGCTGACATTGTCGAACCTGGGCTCGGGTGCGCACCTTCCATGCGGGCTATCGCTGGGAGCCCGCAGGACAGGACGCCTGCTCGGTATCGCGGCCGTTCCGTCCTGGCGACGAGCGCGCTGGCAACATGGCGCAGCGGGCCGCAGGACGTCAGTCGATCGCCGTTGCCGGGCAACGGGTCGCCGCGTTCCATCCTGGAAAGCACCTGCGCACCTCGTGCGCGGCAGGAAACCATGCCGCTGCCACGACGCGCGCCGACGTCATTCCGGGAACCTCAAAAAGTTACGTAACCAAAACGTACCACAGGGATGCTGCTGACTTCTTTGATTTATTCGATTCGTTGCAACCAGCGTGCTGCTTGTGTGACTCTCCGGCAAGACGCCGGACGGTGTCGCCCCCAAAAAGCTCGGGCCGGATTATCTAACAAAAACTCCATCCCGTGGAATGGGAAAGATATCGGCTATTCATTCACCGGATGCCCGGTGCGCTTTTCGATCTGCCGCTATTCTAGCGCGCTTCGGGCGCAAGATGCCGCGTCGCATCAGATCTGGAACACCGTGTCTCGCTCCTTGCGGCGTGTCTCGCGGCGGACACAAACCTTAAAAAATTGCGCCCTGCCGATGCACAGGCAGGAGAGTTGGACCGACAATGCCTGCATCACAAGACCGGCATCGTCCCTCCTGCGTCAAGCATGCGATGCACCAGGCCAGTCCCTGCAATGCGCTCCGCGCGACGTACTTGCAGTGGCCTGATGACCTGACATCTGTGCACGGTGACCCGTGCCAAATGCGGCTGCTCGTTGCACCAAAGACTCTTTTGGAGACTTGCACATGGACGCTTTCCCATCGGCCGGAAATGCTTGCCGGAACTGCTTCGGCGCGATCACGCGCGGGCCGTTGCAGGAACGATGGCGCACTCTTTCGGACCAGTGAGTATAAATCACGTTTGCGGCGTAACTCACCTCGGAAGCAAACGTACCCCGGAAAGCGCTACCTCAAAGTACCTTCGAAATCATGGAAACCGCCAATCAAAAATTCGCAAAGCGCCTGCGCGCAGCGATGGAAAAAGCAGGATACGAACCCAAGCCCGCCGTTCTGGAACGGGAATTCAATCTACGTTACTGGGGCAAGCCGATGACGCTGCACGGCGTACGCCGCTGGCTGCTGGGCGAGTCGATGCCCAAGCAGGACAAGCTGGAAACGCTGGCCGAATGGCTGATCGTGACGCCACAGCATCTGCGCTTCGGTGAAGAGATCAGCAAGCGCATCGACAAGCGCCGCGCGCGCTGGGAAGAAGCCATCGGCTACCGCGAGCGCGAAGCCTTCGAAGCCTTCATCAATCTGCCTGCGCCCCAGCGCAAGATCGTCAAGGAAGTGATCTTCGCCTTCTCGCAAGTCGCCATCCAGGCGTCAGAAAAAGCCGCTGCACCGACCAAGACCGCCACCACCCGCCGCCGCACCCGCACCTGAAGACGCGCTCCCACAGCGTTCGCTGCGTGCTCCTCTCGTGTCGTTTCCCGAGATTTCTCCCCCTCCCGAATCACGATCCCGCTCCCCCCTGGGATCTTGCTTCCTTCCTTTCTTGTTCTTGTTCCGCCCGCGCGCGATCCGCCACCAGCGTGTGCTGCTGCGCGCGTCGCGCCTGTCAATCTGTCAGCTTCCCGCGTGACGGGAGTGGCTGTGGCGAATCTCCCACGCAGCAGTGCATCAATTTCCCACGCGTGCCGCCACGTCGACGCAGTGATCGACCTGCTCGGCGATGGCTTGCGGTACCGGGCGCTGCCCCGCCAATACCTCGTTGATCCAGGCGGCAGTGGCGGCGGCATCCTGGCCTTCGGGCAGGTCGGGCAATTCCTCCGCCACGCTCTGCTTTTCCACCAGCACGGTGCGGGTGCCGCGGCTGAACCAGTCGATGCGCTGGGCGCGCCGCGCATTGGCCACGGTCTCGCCTTCGGTGCCGCGCATGAGGAAGGCGTCGCCGCGATCATGCGGGGCAGCGTGACTGAAGTAGTCGGTCAGCATCTCCAGATATTCCGGATGGGTATACGACGTCAGACGCAAGGCGGGCTGCGCAAACGGTTGCATAATCTTGACCAGCGTATGCGTGGAGTTGCGCACGCCGAGGATGCGGCGCAGATCGAGCAGGCGCGACACGGCCGGGGCCAGCGCAGCAATCGGGATGAAGGCCGGCAGGCCGGCGGCCATGCGCGCTTCGGCCTCGGCGGCGGAAGCCGCATGCGGCACCCCCAGCGCAGTGAAAATCTCGGCGCTGGTCACGCGCTGCGGATCGTGGGTGACGCCGTGCATCAGCACGGGGACTCCGCGCCGCACCAGCAACAGGCACAGCAGCGGCGTCAGATTGGCCATCTTGCGCGATCCGTTGTAGCTGGGCAGCACCACCGGCGCATAGGGACCGGCCGGCGCATGCAGGGGCGTGAAGGAGGCCTCGGCGGCCGCCAGGAAACCGGCGATCTCCTCGACCGACTCGCCCTTGATGCGCATGGACAGCAGGATGCCGCCAAGTTCGAGATCACTCACACGGCCATCGAGCATGGCGGCATACATCAGTTGCGCATCCTCGCGCGAAAGACTGCGGGCACCGTCCTTGCCGCGTCCGATTTCCTTGATGAAACGGGCGGCTGCGAACGGGGCCGGTGACGGGACAGCGGCACTGGCGACAGGCTCGACGGCCGCAGCCGGAGCAGGAATGTGGGCATCGTTTTGCATGGCCGAAGGGTACACCAAAACCGCCGCCTGCCGCAGCCGGGGCGCTTGCCCGGTGGCTTTCCATTACAATAGCGCCTTTGCCGCACGGCCCCCACCGGGCTTTTTTGCGGCGGCTTCATTGAGTCCATCCCCATGTTAGTTCTCGGCGTCGAATCTTCCTGTGACGAAACCGGCCTTGCTCTGTACGACACCGAGCGCGGCCTGCTGGCGCATGCCCTGCATTCGCAGATTGCCATGCACCAGGAATATGGCGGCGTAGTCCCCGAGCTGGCCTCGCGCGACCACATCCGCCGCGCCATTCCCCTGCTGCAGCAAACTCTGGCCGATGCGCAGGTGCAAGCCGCCGACATCGACGCCATCGCCTACACGCAAGGACCGGGTCTGGCCGGGGCGCTGCTGGTCGGCGCATCGGTGGCCTGCGGACTGGGGCTGGCGCTGGACAAGCCGGTACTGGGCATCCATCACCTGGAAGGCCACCTGCTCTCGCCGCTGCTGGCGAGCAAGCCGCCGCGCTTTCCCTTCATCGCGCTGCTGGTCTCGGGCGGGCATACGCAACTGATGCGGGTCGATGGCGTGGGCCGCTATGAACTGCTGGGCGAGACGCTGGACGATGCCGCCGGGGAAGCCTTCGACAAGTCGGCCAAGCTGCTGGGACTGGGATATCCGGGCGGACCGGCGATCTCGCGCCTGGCCGAGTTCGGCGATCCCAGCGCATACCAGTTGCCGCGTCCGATGCTGCATTCCAAGAATCTGGATTTCAGTTTCTCGGGCTTGAAGACGGCGGTGCTGACCGTGGTCAAGCAGCACAGCGCCAACATCTGCGAACAGGACAAGGCCAACATCGCGCGCGGCTTCGTCGATGCCATCGTGGACGTACTGGTGGCCAAGTGCATGACGGCCCTGAAACAGACCAACCTGAAGCGTCTGGTCATCGCCGGCGGCGTCGGTGCCAATGCGCAACTGCGCGCGGCCCTCAATGCGGCGGCGGCCAAGCGGCGTTATGAAGTGTTCTACCCGGAGCTGCAATTCTGCACCGACAACGGTGCCATGATCGCCTTCGCCGGTGCCATGCGCCTGCGCGAGGAGCCGGGTGCGGCGCGCAAGGAATACGGTTTTGGCGTGCGTCCGCGCTGGCCGCTGGATGAGTTGCGGCCACCGCAGGCCGGGCAGTAGTCAATCGAAAGCCACTTGCAGATTTAATGTGAACAAGCCCTAGTCTGAACCCAAGGTAAATCTGCCGATGGCATTGGACATTCCATCAATCTCATGTTTGAGCAATCCAGCCGACACGCTTGCCTGCTCAACCAGATCAGCATTGCGCTGGGTAATGCCGTCAAGCTGCACAATTGCCTGCGCTATCTGATCAATGCCCGCCGTCTGGCTGTCGCCGGCTTGCACAATCTCGCTCATCAAGTTGTTGACCCGGTTGGCTGCATCCACCATTTCCTTCATGGCATTGCCCGTACCAGCGGCCAACTCATTGCTGGAGGCGATCTGACCGGTCGAGCTTTCAATGAGCTGCTTGATCTCGCGGGCAGCCGCCCCTGAGCGTTGCGCCAGTGAGCGCACCTCGGAAGCCACCACGGCGAACCCCCTTCCCTGTTCGCCTGCCCGCGCCGCCTCCACCGCCGCGTTGAGCGCAAGGATGTTGGTCTGGAAGGCGATGCCATCGATTACGCCAATGATGTCATTGATCTTGCCGGAGGATGTCTTGATGGCAGCGATGGCCATTACCACCTGTTGCACCATCGCGCCTCCCCGCTGCGCCAGTGCGCAGGCACGGTCGGCAGCCAAGCGTGCCTCCTGCGCTGCTTCATAGTTGGATCGCACGGTGTGTGCCATGTCCTGCATCGAGGCAGCGGTCTGTTCCAGCGATGCCGCCTGCTCCTCGGTTCTCGCCGAAAGCGCCGAGTTGCCGATGCTCAACTGTTCTATTCCTGCCGCGATCTGTTTCCCGTGAACCGTGACCTCCCTGATCATCTGCGACAAGCTGCGATTCATGGCGGACAGGGCCGCCATCATCCTGCCCGTTTCGTCGCTTGAGGCCAGATGGATCCTGCTGGCCAGATCGCCTCGCGCCACCGCACTGGCAATTCCCACGGCTTCATTGAGCGGCTTGCTGACGCGGCGTGCGATCAACCAGGACAAGCCCAATCCGCACACCAGGGCCACTGCGAGCAAGGCAGCCACTCCCACACGGGCCTGGCCGAAGGTCGCATCGGCTTCCTGGCCGCTTGCATGGCTACCTTGCTCGACCGCTGCAAGGAGAATGGACAAGGATTTCCCTACGGATTGGTCCAGGGCCGCACCCTGCTCCTGCGCCAGGGCCTTGGCTTCCTCGGTGCGCCCCTGATCCGACAGGCTCAACAGCTTTTCGTGCAGGACCAGGTAGCGCTTGATGGATTCTCCATACCCGCGCCAGACCTTCTGTTCATCCTCGGTCAGGGGCAACGCCTGGAATTGCTGCTCCAGCGCTTCCCGCCGACGCATGATCTGCTGCATCACCGTCTCGGCGGCCCGTGCCTCGCTGTTGCGCGTGGCCAGCATGTGGCGAAATTCTTCTATCCGAAACCGCGCAAACTCACTGCGCAGATCCAGCAGAATATGCTGGGCAGGTGTCCAGCGCACGATCAGATCGCCCGTCGCATCGTGCACCCGGCCGATCTGCATCAGCGAAAAGCCACCGAGAACAGCGGTGAGGGCCAATACAGCAAGGAATGAGGCCATCAGTTTGACGGCCAGGGTGGGGTTGCGCAGCATTCGCATCGACATCGTCTCGCTCCAATTGGATCAGAACGTGAGTTGTACCTTCATCTGGCTGCTACGGTCACCTGCCACATTGAACGCATCTACCGCCTGGGTATAAGGGAAGCTTGCCGTGATGAGTGGTGTCACGTCGACCAGCCGTCGATTCATCATCTCCACCGCCATGGCGAATTCTTCATGGAAGCGGAAGGCACCGCGCCATTCCAGTTCTTTCGCCACCAGCAGATTGGCGGGGAAGTTGACGTCACCACCCAA
>NZ_DBIC01000382.1:26568-26976 GCF_002296545.1 Herbaspirillum sp. UBA812
TTGACGTCACCACCCAATCCGACCTGCACGACTACACCGCCAGGACGCATCGTTTCCAGGCCAGCACGCAGTGCACGTTCGGTACCGCTGACCTCGAACAGCACATCGAAGCTGCCCTTCCCTTGCGCATAGGATTGCAGCACCTCGGCCTCGGTCGCCACGTTGATGACACGGTCGGCCCCGACGACACGAGCTGCTTCCAGTGCCTTGGGCGCAATATCGGTAGCGACGATTTCCGCGGCCCCGGCACGCCGCGCAGCGATGATGACCAGTGCACCGATCGGCCCGCATCCCGTGACCAGGGCCCGCTTGCCCACCAGTGAACCTGCCCGGCGCACGGCGTGCAGGGCCACCGAAAGTGGCTCGGCCATGGCCGCCTCGCCATCGCTGACATGATCGGCCACCGGG
>NZ_DBIC01000303.1:0-2722 GCF_002296545.1 Herbaspirillum sp. UBA812
CGGCCAAGACCGGCCGGCAGGGTCTCGCAGATTTCTTCCAGGCGCGGGTGCATGAATTCATTGATGTCCACCAGCTGCTCCTCCTTGGCGCGCACGTCGCTGCGCACCCGGTTGAAGCGGCTGCTGCGGGTCTTGATATCGGCCACGCGGATGGTGTCTTCATACGACATCCACAGGGCCAGGTAGCGCGCCGATTCGGCCAGCAGTTCCGTGTCCTGGCCGCCGGGGGCCGTGGCCAGGGCAGCGAGCCGCTGCAGGTAGAGCGCGGCGTAGTCGGGGTCCTGATAGTCGATCAGGCGGCGCACGCCTTCCAGCGCGATGGCGGCCACCGGATCGGGATAGGCCTGGGCCTGCTGCACCAGGCGCACGACCTGCTGGTCGGCGATGGCGGCCAGTTGCACCGGCTTGAACTGCGCTGCCTCGGCCGATGCGCCAGGTGCAGCCGCCTCGGCCTGCCGCGCCTGGTCGTGGCCGACGGCAAAGGCTTTCAGGCTGGGCTTGACGCCGACCCCGCCACGCTCGATGGTGGCTTCGAACTGGGCCCGGCTGAACGGCAGTACACCGGTGCCGCACAGGCTGCCGAAGAGCACGGCGCTGATGACGCTGCCCACCCGCTCGGCGGACTCGGCCATGTCGAAGCTGACGAAACGCTTGGCGGCCTTGCGGGCATGTTCGATCAACGCGTCGCTGTCGACCCGGCCATCACCCATGGCGGTGCGTTCACCGATGGAATACACGCGATGGGTGGAACTGAGCAAGGTGGTACGGTCCGGCGTGACCAGGCCGCGTTGCACGGCGCGGCCCGCTTCCATCAGCTCGGAGGCGAGCACCACGTCCACGTCGCCCGGCATGGGCATCAATGCCAGCACCGGCGTGCGTGCGCCAGGCTGGCCGGCGCCGGGGAACAGCTCCACGTAGTAGATGGTGGCCCCGGTGCGCTGGGCCACGCCGGGCACGGAGGTGGTCTGGGCAAAATAGCCGTTGGATTCGCCCAGATCGACGATCCAGTCGGCCAGCACGCCACCGCCCTCGCCGCCCATGGCGAGGATGGCGATCTTGATCGGTTTAGGGGACATGGTGCAGCTCCATCTTCAAGGTCAGGTTCTTGTTCATTGCAGTCATGGCGCGTCCCGGCTCAGAAGGCGTAACGCGCACGGCGCCTGGCGTCGCGTGCCTGCAGCCAGCCGATCACCACGGTGCGCACGCGCTGGCGCAGCTTGTCCATGCGGCTGGGGTTGGTGATGATCTCGGCGCGGAAGAACGAGGGGCACAGCACCGCCGCATGCGAGACCTCGCCGCACAGGCCGCAGCCCACGCAGCTGTCCACCACGGTGGCGACCGGATCACGCCGCAGCGGATCGGGGTTGCTCTTGATGGAGAGCGACGGGCAGCCCGACAGGCGGATGCAGGAGTGGTCCCCGGTGCAGGTCTCGGGATCGACGCCGAAGCGCTCGCGCACCACGCGCTGGCCGGCAGCGACGGCCTTGCGCACCTTGGGCTTTTCGCGGCGCTGCAGGTTGAGCATGCATTCGCTCTGCGCCACCAGGACCTTGGGACCTTTCTCGGTGGTGGTCAGGGCTTCGCGCAGGGTGCTGGTCATGCGCTTCAAGTCATAGGTGCGCTTGATGGTGCGCACCCATTTCACACCTACGCCCTTGACCGCCGTCTCGATCTCATGACCGGTGCTGCGGGTGGCGTTGACGGCGCGCGAGGACGGGATGTCCTGGCCGCCGGTGGCCGAGGTGTAGTTGTTGTCGATGATGATGGTGAGGTTGTCGCTCTGGTTGAAGACCGCATTGGCCACGCCGCTGGTCAAACCGTTGTGCCAGAAGCCGCCATCCCCCATCACCGAGATGGCGCGCTTGCCGGCCGGCGCATTGAGCGCCGCCGCCCCGGCCCCGCCCAGGCCATAGCCCATGGTGGTGTTGCCCAGGTTGAAGGGCGGCAGGATGGAGAACAGGTGGCAGCCGATGTCGGCGCTGATGTGGTGCTCGCCCAGCTCACGTTCCACCAGCTTCATGGCGGTGAAGATGGGCCGCTCCGGACAGCCGGTGCAGAAACCCGGCGGCCGTGCATGCACCGACTGGTCCAGCGTGGGCAGTTTGGCTTCCTTGATGGTGACCTCGGCGCTCCTGGCCGGGGCATTGCCGTTGGCGATGGGGATCACGCGCGGCGTGCTGGCTGCCGGTGCGGGAGCGGGTTGTGCCTCGATGACCTGGTAGCGCTCCAGGAACTTGCGCACCCCGGCCAGTACGGTGGCGGTGTTGTATTCACCGGCCATCGGCAACAGGTCCTTGCCGTGCAGCTGCGTGGGCAGGCCGAGCTGGCGCAGGATGTTGGCCACGTTCTGCTCGACGAAGTTGGGCTGGCCTTCTTCCAGCACCAGGATGGCACGCTTGCCCTGGCAGAAGCGGTCAAACTCGGCATCCACCAGCGGATAGGCGACGTTCATCACGTACAGAGGAATCTTCGACTCGCCGAATACATCGGCCAGGCGCAGTTGTTCCAGCGCACGGATCAGCGTGTTGTAGGTACCGCCCTGCAGGGCGATGCCGACATCGGCCGCGTCTTCGGCGAAGAACTCGTTGAGCTGGCGGGCGCGGATGAATTCGATGGCGGCGGGCCAGCGCTGCTCGACCTTTTCCTTTTCATGCAGGAAGCTGGCGGGCGGCAGCACGATGCGGCTGAGGTCGCGCGCCGGATTTTCCAGCGCATCCTTGAC
>NZ_DBIC01000068.1:0-16181 GCF_002296545.1 Herbaspirillum sp. UBA812
AGCTCGAAGATCGCCAGCAACGTGACAAACAATTCGAACGTTGCCGCGATCTGCACCCCGACGATGTTGAGCGTCATGAACACGAGATACGCCCCCAGTGCCGCCAGCTTGGGATCGATATTGGGGAACTGGACATTCAGGTAGGCGCCGATGGCCAGTGCGATGGCCGGTGGCGCAAAGACGAATTCAATCAGCGTGGCGGCCCCGGCCAGATAGCCGCCGACCGGCCCGAAGGCGCGCTTGCTGTAGGCAAACGGCCCGCCCGCATGGGGAATCGAGGTGGTGAGTTCAGTGAAGCTGAAGATGAAGGTGGCATACATGGCCGCGATGAACAGCGCCGTGACCGTGAAGCCCAGCGTGCCGGCGCTGGCCCAGCCATAGCTCCAGCCGAAGTATTCGCCGGAAATCACCAGCCCGACCGCAATGGCCCAGAGCTGCAGGGTGGACAGGACGGGCTTGAGCGTGTGCCCCTGCCCTGAAGAGCTTGCATTCATCGGATTCTCCCTTTGGCGCGAAGGCGGAGCCGCTGCATGGCGGCCCCTGTGAAAGGACGGGCGGGCATGGCGCTTGCTTGATTTCGCGCAATGCGCTGCCCTGCCGACGCAATATAGCAACGGCGATTTCGGCGGCGTTATCGAAATTCGGCAAAACTGCGCGGCCTGCCCGCCGCCCGGTCGATCAAGGAGCCTGTCCATGCCCTCTCTCGCACTGTCCCAAGCTGACACATCTGCCACGCACAGCCAGCGGGCATTGCGCACCGCCGTTGCGCGCGACGTGGATGAGCATGCGCACAACCTGACCGACTGGGAGCAACGCTACGACCAGATCACCTGCGGCGCTTTCGAAGGCGTGCTGCAGGAATGGCAGAGCAGCGGCCTGCAGATCTTCCGCGAGGCCAGCAGCCGCGCGGTACGGCAGTCCTGCCAGGTGTGGCCGGACGCCTTCTGGTTCGGCATCGAGGTGCGCACCAGTGGCATGCGCATCAACGGCCGCCAAGTCGGCGAGGATGTGGTGATGACGCGGCCCGGTGCCTGCGAATTCGAACTGGTCACGCCGGATGCACACGAGATCTATGGCATCGTGGTCCAGCGCGATGCCCTGCAGTCCAGCGCGGCACGCCTGGGCTGCATGGCCGCGCTGGACTGGAAACGTCTGGGCCAGGCAGAGTTGCTGAAAGTCGATCACCAGGGGCTGGAGGAGTGCCGCCAGCAGATCGCTGCCCTGCTGACCCTGGCCGGACAGGCCAGGGGTGCGCAAGCGCACGCCGCCCTGCAGCTGCGCCAGGAAGCGGTGCTGGTGGCGCTGCTGGCGATGCTCGATGAAGGCGAGATCGAGGCTGAAGCGGGGGCCAGCTTCCTGCGCCGCCGCCGCATCGTCAACGATGCGCGCGAGTTCGCCATGGCGCATCAGGACAGTCCGGTGACCGTGCCCATGCTGTGTGAAGCGGTCCATGTCAGCCGCCGTACGCTGCAATACTGCTTTGAGGATGTACTGGGCATCAGTCCCATGAGCTATCTGCGGTCCCTGCGCCTGAACGGCGTGCGCCGCGCCCTGTGCGAAGGTGATGGCAGCCAGGCCGTGGGCAGCATCGGCGACATCGCGGCCGCCTGGGGCTTTGCCAATTTCAGCCAGTTCTCCTGCGATTACAAGAAGCTGTTCGGACAGACGCCATCGGCCATGCTGCAGGCACGGACCCGGCACTGATCGCCACCCGCCGGTACGATAAAACGAGAGGCATGCACGACCGGCCATGCCGCAACGAGGTATATTCTGCACATATGCATTCGCATGCAAGCCTGCACTTGAACCTATGGCACGCCGATGGTCCGCTTAGCCCCCCTGGTCCGCTCAGTCCGATTTTCTGCCCTGCTCATCGCCGCCTTGTGGGCGTTGCCAGCAGCAGCCCAGTCCTCATCGTCCTCCCCGCCCGCCCCTGGGCAGGCGCGTCAGGCGCTCTCGCTGGGCAGCACGCCCTACACCATGGCAGTCTATGCCAACGCCGATCTGAACGATCTCCCCAGCCATGTGGAACGCGCCGTCATCATCGTGCACGGGGTCAAGCGCAATGCGGTCGACTACTTTGCCCTCGGTCAACACCTGCTGCAGCAGGCAGCGTTGACTTCAGGCAATACACTGCTGCTGGCACCCAACTTCATGGCCCGCAAGGATGCCGGTCTCTTGCCGGGCATGCCGATCTGGGCCGGCAACGGCTGGATGCAAGGAGCAGCCTCCATTCGGGGCGTCACGGGGATCAGCAGCTTCGCGGCACTGGATGACCTGGTGCGCTGGCTGGCAGAACCCCGGCGCTTTCCCGACCTGCGCGAGATCGTCCTGATCGGCCATTCCGCCGGGGCCCAGCTGATGCAGCGCTACGCCTTGCTCAATCCGGTCGCGGAGACCTTGCAATCCGCCGGGATTCAGGTGCGCTACATCATTTCCAGTCCTTCGTCCTATCTCTACGTGAGCCCGGAACGTCCGCAGGCAGGCGCATTCGCGGTACCGGCAGCGGCCTCCTGCCCGCATTACGACCACTACCGTTACGGTCTCGTCGAGCCTCCCGCTTACCTGGTGCAGCAGCATCTGGATGCACGTCAGCTATGGGCGCGCTATGCGGCTCGTGACGTGCGCTATCTGGTGGGCGGGCGCGATGTCGATCCGCAGCATCGCTTCCTCGACCGCTCCTGCGGCGCAGCGCTGCAGGGACCGACGCGGCTGGCGCGGCAACTGGCGTACCGGGACTATGAACAGTTTCTGGCCGGGCAATGGCAGATCCCGATACACCATCCGCAGCAGGTGATTCCGGACGCGGCCCACGGAGCGCCGCGCTTGTATCGTTCTCCGCTGGCGACGGGCCTGATCTTTGCGCAGCCCGCGCAGGAGCCTCCGGCTCAGCACTAGGCTTCTGGGGGCAACGCATCTCGCAGATTGCATGGGAACAGGCTCCAAAGCACTGGCAGAGAATCCGGAGAGACGGCACAATGCCGGCAGCCCAAGCCCGACAACGAGAACATAATGACGGCCAGCCAAGACGACATTTTCTCCTTGGAAAACTTCGAATACCTCTGTTACGCGCGCCAGCAGGAACCTGCGGCACGGGAACTGGTGCGCCTGCTGCAACTGATCGACCGCCAGTATGGCCAGTTGGCCGGCAAGTTTTCGCTGCAGGTCTCCCCGGCCGTAACCCAGGCAGAACTGGAACAGCACACGCTGACCCGCATCACCGGTGCCATCTCGGCCCTGCTGTCGGATCCCGGCTTTCACCTGAGCCCCAACGGCTTCGGTCAACTGATCCACTTCCAGCGCTGGCTGGCGGCCCTCTTCGGTGCCAGCCACTTCATCAATGCCGACCACATCCTGCGCTCGCTCAATTTCGGCGGGCCACAGGCCCAGGTGTTTGAGGTCAAGCCGCTGGACCTGGTGAAATTCTGTCTGCTGTATTCGCCCGAGTCGGAGTTGGCACTGGATGTGGAAGCCCTGTGGGCGCAAAACAAGCCGCTGGCCGCCGCCCTCTTCCTGGCGCTGATGTCGCCGCGTTTTCTCGGCACGCCGGCAGCGCACTCCAAGCGTGAAGCGCTGCTGCAGTGGCTGCCTGACCGGCTGCCCGAGCTGGAATCGCTGGACGGGCTGCCAGTGGCCGTCCTGCATGATGTCTACATGCACTGCAGCTACGCCGACCTGCCGCAGCGCCATCGCATCAAGGGCGCAATCAACCAGCTGCTGCGCAGGAAGCTGGATGCCGAAGGGCTGGACGACCTCTCGCAGACCGGCGATGCACGCGTCAATGGCAAGCCGGTGATGCTGGTCTTGCTGGAATGGTTTTCGGGCGGGCATTCGATCTATCGCACCCACTCCAAGACCCTGGAAGCGGCGCGCCGTCATTTCCACGTGGTGGCCCTGGGCTACGCGGCCAATACCGACGAACTGGGCCGTGCCGTCTTCGATGAATTCATCACGCTGGCGCAGCCGGGCAATCTGATGGCCAGCCTGCAGACGCTGCGCGAGATTGCCACGGCGCGCCGGCCGCGGGTGTTCTACATGCCCAGCGTGGGCATGTTCCCCATCACCATGTTCGCCGCCAATCTGCGCGTGGCACCCTTGCAGGTGGCGGCGCTCGGGCATCCGGCGACCACCTGCTCGCCGCGCATCGACTACATCAGCGTGGAAGAGGATTTCATCGGCGACCCGGCCTGCTTCAGCGAGCAATTGCTGCGCCTGCCTGCCGACGGACAACCCTACCGGCCCTCGGCCGTGCCCTTCATCGTGCCGCAATTGCAGCGGCGCAATCAGCCGGTAGTGAACGTGGCCGTGGCTGCCACCACCATGAAACTGAATCCGCGCTTCCTGATGGCCTGCCAGCGCATCGTGGAATTGTCGGCGCAAGTGCCGGACGGCGCGGCGCGCGAAGTGCGGCTGCATTTCCTGGTGGGGCAGGCACAAGGGCTGCTCTATCCGCAGCTGCAACGGCTGATCCTGCGCTACGTTCCGAGCGCGCAGGTCTATCCGCACCAGCCTTACCAGCAGTATCTGTCGCTCTTCAACCAGTGCGACATGTTCCTGTCGCCCCTGCCCTTCGGCAATACGAATGGGATCATCGATGCCTTCACGGTAGGACTGCCGGGCGTCTGCAAGACCGGGCCGGAGGTTTTCGAACACATCGATGAGGGGCTGTTCCGCCGTATCGGACTTCCCGACTGGACCATTGCCGCCACGCTGGACGACTACATCCTGGCGGCAGTCCGCATGGCGACCGACTATGCTGCGCGCAGTGCGCTGTATGCGTTGCTGGCCGATCCGCAAGCGCTGCAAAGACTGTTCGAGGGACGGCCCGAATCGCTGGGCGATGCACTGGCCGCACTGTGCGGCGAGGCAGCGGGCGACTGAGCCTCAGACGGTGGCGAGGGGTGCCGCCTGCTCCGGCGGCAAGGCAGCCAGCGCGGGCAGGCCCAGGGCTGCGCGTCGTTGCTGGCAGGCGGGATTGGGTTGCCCGTCGGGCTCCCAGGGAGAGAATTCACGGCAGGTGCTGGGCCGCTGCGGGTAGATGCGGCATCCCACGCCCGGCTTGCCCAGCTCCCCGACCAGCGCGATGCAGCGGCCATGGCCGTTTTCCGTGCCTTTCATGCAGGCCAGCGTGTCGTTGACCTTGCTGGTGAGTTCCACCGGCACCACCCCGCCCAATCCATCGCTGAGTTCGCCGCAATAGAACGACACCCGGAAATGCGCGCAGCAGCCACCACAGGCAGTGCAGGGATTGTCGGGTGAATCGGCCATGTCGGTGAAGAGACGGTCTTCATCGACGATCCAGTGGACGGCGGTATTCTCACGCATGGAAACGGCAGGAGAGACAAAACCGCCATGATACGACAGGCACAGCCTGCCACGCAGGCTGTGCATCTTTACGCTCAGCTACCCTTGCGCTCCTTGAACACCGGCACGAACATCTCATGCCACACCGCCGGCTTGGTCTTGATGGTGCCGGCTTTGCCCATGAAGATCACATATTGCATGATGTCCACCGGGGTGCTCGTGAACTCGGTGCCCGGGTCCGCCAGCATCTGCTCCACTTCTTCCTGCGGCAGCTTCAGCTTGGAGACGCGCAGGAAGATCTCGGCTGCGCCCTTGCGGTTCTTGGCGATGTAGGCATTGGCCTCTTCCTGCGCGGCCATGAAAGCCTGGGTCAGCTTGGGATTCTTGTCGGTGAAGGACTTCAGCGCAAAGACCACGTCAATCGTAATGTGGCCGAGCACGTCGGTGGAATTCAACACACGGGTGATGCCCGGGGCCTTGGCTTCCTGGTAGGAGAACGGCGGCGAGGTGAAGTGCGCCGTGATCTCGGTCTTGCCCGAGACCAGCGAAGCCATCGCTTCCGGGTGCGACAGGCTCACCGTCAGCGGATCGAGCTTGGCGTAGTTCTCGATGCCGAAGGTCTTGGCGGCCGCCATCTGCAACAGCACGGCCGACAGCGAAGTCTTGATGCCGGGAATGGCGATCTTGTCCTTGGGCGTAAAGTCTTTCAGCGACTTGACGTTGGGGTTGTTGGTATTGAGCCAGAGCGGCGAAGTCGACAGTGCGCCCAGTCCCACCACTTCCGAACGCGGAATGCCATGCGCCTTGGACCACAGCGTCACGAAACCCGGCGCGCCGGTGCCGGCGATGTCGAGGTTGCCGGCCAGCATGGCGTCATTGATGACGTTGCCGCCGTCGAGCAGCACCCACTTGGTTTTCACCTCGCCCAGGCCCATGGCCTTGGCGTGCTTTTCCACCAGGTTCTGGTCGCGGATCACCATCAGCGGCAGGTACAGCAATCCATAGCCGTGCGAGATGCGCACTTCCTGCGCTTCGGCGCGGGCGGTGCCGGATACGGCGGACAGCGCCAGGGCGCTGGCGATCATGAGGCTGGTAAAGGTACGTCGTTGCATGCTTGTCTCCTGAAGGTCGTCAGTTTATCGGTCTTGTATGGATAGTTGCGTGTTGTTGCATGGATTGCGCGGACCTTGTATGGAAACAAGGTCCGCAGTCCGGCAGCTCAGTGCTGCATGCCCCAGCGGCGGATGGTGCGCTTCTCGATCTGGGCGAAGATCAGGTTCTCCACCACCAGGCCGATGATGATCACGAAGAACAGGCCCGAGAAGACATTGGCCGTTTCCAGCTGGTTGCGGTTTTCGAAGATGTACCAGCCCAGCCCGCCCGCACCCGAGGACACGCCAAAGACCAGCTCGGCCGCGATCAGCGTACGCCAGGCGAAGGCCCAGCCCACCTTGAGGCCGGTCAGGATGCTGGGGAAAGCGGCCGGGATCAGGATCGATTTCACCAGCGAAAAGCGGCGCAATCCATAGTTCTGGCCGACCATGCGCAGCGTGTTGGACACCGCCCGGAAGCCGCCATGGGTATTGAGCGCCACCGCCCACAGCACCGAGTGCACCAGCACGAAGATGATGCTGCCGGTACCGAGACCGAACCAGATCAGCGCCAGCGGCAACAGCGCAATGGCCGGCAGCGGATTGAACATCGAGGTCAGCGTCTCCAGCAAGTCATTGCCGATGCGCGAGCTGATGGCCACCGTGGTCAGCAGCCCGGCCAGCAGGATGCCCAGGCCATAGCCGACCAGCAGGGTCTGCATCGACACGGCCGCGCGTTGCAGCAGCACGCCGCTGCCGATGCCGGAGAGGAAGGCTTGCACCGTCTCGCTGAAGCTGGGGAACAGCAAGGCATTGTCCAGCCAGCGGCCATAGACTTCCCAGATCAGGGCCAGCACCAGCAGGATCACGGTCTTGCGCAGCCAGCCCATGCGATACAGGGACTCGAAGGCCGACAGCGGCCGCTGCACTTCGGCAGAGGCATTGGGATTGGGGTCCACCAGGATTTCCGGGCGGACGAAGGGCAGATTGGTTTGCATGATGAAGTCTCCGGCGCGGCTCAGTGATGGGCAAACAGCATGTCGTTGATGCGGGTTTCCAGTTCGGCCTGGGCAGCCGTTCCCAGCTGGCCGGGATCGATGCTGTTGAGTTCGGCGCGGACCTGGCCCGGGTGCGGTGTCAGCAGCAGGATGCGGGTGCCCACGCGGATCGCTTCTTCGATCGAGTGGGTCACGAAGAGCACCGTGAACTGGGTGTCGTCCCACAGGCGCAGCAGTTCATCCTGCATCTTGCGGCGGGTCAGTGCATCCAGCGCGGCGAAGGGTTCGTCCATGAGCAGCACGTCCGGCTCCATGGCCATGCCACGGGCAATCGAGACGCGCTGTTTCATGCCACCCGAGAGCATGTGCGGATAGCTGTCGATGAACTTGGCCAGGCCGACCTTGCTGATGTAGTACTCGGCGCGTTCGGCGGCGGCCTTGCCTTGCAGGCGGCCACTGGCGTGCAGCGCGAACTCCACGTTCTGGCGCACCGTCTTCCAGGGCAGCAGCTGGTCGAATTCCTGGAACACCATCATGCGGTCCGGACCGGGCTCATGCACTTCCCGTCCCTTGAGACGGATCGCCCCCGAGGTTGGCTGCAGGTAGCCGCCGATGGCCTTCAACAGCGTCGATTTGCCGCAGCCCGAAGGGCCCAGCAGGATGTAGCGATCGCCCGGATGGACGTTGAAACTGACGTTCTGGGTAGCGGTGACCAGTGAATCGGTGGTCTTGTATTGCAGGGTGACGCGGTCGATTTCCAACAGCGGACGCGATGGGTCGAGGATAGCCGCAGCTTGGGCAGGGTCGCTCATGCCAGTCTCCAAATGATTTATAAGAATTATTGATGCTGGAACGGATGCTAGGCCGCCAAGCTGTAACGAATCTGACTAAAACCTGACGTCTGGTTTTTCGTGAGCGGTTCGGACATACAATGACGACCTGCCCAAGCAGCGTCCAACAGCTGCGGCATCGAAAAACAACACTGGAGATCCCATGCGCATCCTGCTGGTCGAAGACACTGCCGACGTGGCCGAGGCCATCGTTTCCCACCTGGCCCGCATCGGCCACACGGTCGAATGGGAAAGCCACGGCGGCCACGCCGCGCGCCGCCTGGGCGAGGCCTTCGACCTGCTGATCCTGGACGTGATGCTGCCGCAGACCGATGGCTTCGCCCTGCTGGAGCAATTGCGCGCCCGCGGCCAGCACACGCCGGTGCTCATGCTCACCGCCTGCGGCGAGATCGAAGAGCGCGTGCGCGCACTGGACCTGGGGGCGGACGATTACCTGGTCAAGCCCTTCGACTTCCGTGAACTGGACGCGCGCATCCGCGTGCTCCTGCGGCGGAGCGGCGGCGAATCGACCAACCTGCTGCACTGTGCCAACCTGTGCATCGACCGCAAGAGCCGCACCGCCACGCTGGACGGGCAACCGATCGAGCTGACCCGGCGTGAGGTGACGCTGCTGGAAATCATCGCCGCACGGCCGGGGCGCATCTTCAACAAGGATGAGCTGATGGATCGCCTTTTCACCGTCGACGACACCCCCAACGCCAACACGGTCGAACAATACGTGGCGCGCCTGCGCAAGAAACTGGCCGCTGCCGCCTTTGAAATCCGCACCCTGCGCGGGCTCGGCTATCAGCTGGTGTTGCACGCCCCGGCCGCCGGTGAAGCTTCCGCGTCCACCCCGGCCGCTGCCCTGCACTGATGCTGGGCCGTTCGCCGCACGTCGTCGCCGGACGCTCGCTCTACACGCGGCTGGTGGTGCGCGTAGGCGCGGTGCTGCTGGTGAGTGCCGCCGTGCTGCTCATCGCCATCTGGATCTCGACCCAGCTGGCCGCACGCCAGGCCTATGACCGTATCCTGGCCGGCAGTGCCTTGCAGATCGCCGAAAACACCTGGTACGACCATGGCGAGGTCAATGTCGATGTGCCGCTGGCGGCGCTGTCGATGCTGGGCACCGGGGACCATGCGATCTATGCGGTCTTCGATCCGCGCGGACGGGTGATCGCGGGCGATGCCGAATTCCGTCCGGAGATTCCCTGGAACGAGCTGGAACAAGGCCCGCTGTTGCGCGACGGCGATTATCTGGGCACGCCGGTGCGCATGGCCATCATCGGGCGGCGCATGCCGGTCGACAGCGCCCATCCTTGGGCCGTGATCGTGCTGGCACAGACCAACAACGCGCGCATGTCCTTTGCGCAGAGCCTGGGCGGCAAGGCGCTGGTGGTGATCGTGGCCATGAGTGCGCTGACGATTTTGGCAGCAATGTTCACCCTGTACCAGGCACTGGCGCCGCTCAAGCGCATCGAGGCGGCCATCCGTGAGCGGGACCTGAACGATCTTTCACCCCTGTCGTTAACCGTGCCTGCCGAGACCCATGCGCTGGTCTCGGCCATCAATGCCTTCATGGAGAGGCTGGTGGTCCACCGCGCCACCATGCGCCGCGTGATCGGCGATGCCGCGCATCAGTTGCGCACGCCCGTCACCGCCCTGGTGGCGCAGATGGAACTGCTGGCTACCGAGCCCAGCGAAGAGAAGCGCCAACGCCACCTTGCGCTGCTGCGCGAACGCACGCGCCACCTGGGCGCGCTGGTGAACCAGCTCATCAATCACGCCATGGTCCAGCATCGCAATGACAGCCGCCTGCAGGAACGCATCGATCTGGCCGACCTGGTGCGCTCGCAGATGACGGAAGTGCTGTCCAATCGCGCGCGCACGCCGCACGACCTGGCGCTGGATGTGCCGCCCCTGCCCTGTTTGATCCAGGGCGATCCGATTGCGCTGGGCGAGGCGATCAAGAACATCCTCGACAACGCCCTGCAATACGGTGCGCCGGAGCTGTTGCACGTGCGGCTGGACAGCGATGGCCAGCGCCATCGCCTGAGCTTCATCGATGACGGGCCGGGGATTGCTGCCGAGGATTGGGAGAGATTGCGCAAGCCCTTCGCCCCGCGCGGCGAGAACCGCATGGGGGCGAGCCTGGGCTTGTCCATCGTGGAAGAAGTCATGCGCGCGCATGCGGGCGAGATGCGCTTTGCCTACCTGCCCGACGGGCATTTTGCGGTCCTGCTGGATTTCCCGGCCTGGCAGGAGCCGGCCTGAGGCGCTGAGCCCGAATCAGCGCCCTATTTCCATTCCAGGATCGCATTGCGGCGATCCAGCCAATGTACCTTCACACTGCCGGGCGTCACCTTGCGTGCGGCGCAGGCGCTGGCCGCGAGCGCGAAGGAGGCATCGTAGTAACGTCCGCTGGCCGACGAGCGCAACGGCGTCTGCGGCGCATTGCGGGCAATCCAGTCGGCCGCATTGGTGCGCAGGAAGATCATGCAGGCGCTGCCGCTGGTCTCGGCTACCTGGCAGGCGCAGCTGTTGCCGGAGGTAGTGATGGGTTCGCTCAGCTGCGGGTTGCGGTTCAGCGCATCCGGCACCGGGACAGGGACCGGTACCGGAACGGGTACGCCCTGCTGCGGACCGTAATGGCCGCCCAGATCGCGGGTGGTGACCTGGGCCGTGGCCGGCAGGAGCAGCACGCCCAACAGCAGCGGCAGGCATCGGATCATGTTCATGGATGGTGTCTCCTTGCTGGCATCAGGTGTGTTCAGGCGCGGACGCGCAGGCGGTACAGGCTGGTGGTTTCCTTGCTGCGCGCCGCATGCAGCGGATCATCGCGATCGACTGCCTTGCCGTGGCGCGGCTTGATGTCGTGCCGTGCCACCACTTCCAACCCGGCCCGGGCAATCGCCTCGGCCAGCATGCCGGGGGCGCGCAAACCCAGGTGTTCGGCGAAGTCGGACAGGATCAGCCAGCCTTCGCCCTGCGGCGTGAGGTGGTCGGGCAGTCCCTTCAGGAAGCCCAGCAGCATGCGGCTGTCCGGGTCGTAGACCGCGTGCTCAATCGGTGAACTGGGACGCGCCGGCAGCCAGGGCGGATTGCAGACGATCAGCGGCGCGCGGCCTGCCGGGAACAGATCGGCCTCCTGCAATTCGACCTGCGGCAAGACCCCCAGCCCTTGCAGGTTCTCGCGTGCGCAGTCCAGTGCGCGCGGGTCCATGTCGGTGGCGATGATCTTGCGCACGCCGCGCCGGGCCAGCACGGCGGAGAGCACGCCACTGCCCACGCCGATATCGAAGGCCAGTTCGGTCGAGGGCAGCGGGGCCTTGGCCACCAGGTCCACGTACTCGCCACGCACCGGCGAGAAGACGCCATACCACGGATGGATGCGGCTACCCAGTGCGCCGATCTCGACGCCCTTCTTGCGCCACTCATGCGCACCGATCAGGCCTTGCAGCTCGCGCAGCGAGACCGCAAAGGATGTGCCCTGCAGCGTCGGCGCATAGGCTTCGCGGCAGGCCGCCTGCACGTCGGGCGCTCGGCGCAGCGGCACCTCGAAACCGGGATCGACGGGAATGAGCAGCATGCCCAGAATGCGCGCGCGCTGCGCCTGCATCTGGCGATGATGATGGAAGGCTTGCGCCGGGCTCTCGGCGGCGGCCGCTTTGGATTTGCTTTTGGCCTGGGCGCGCTCGCGGGCGCGGTCCACACGTCGGCCCAGGGCTTGCAGCAGCTGGCGTGCATTCTGGAAGTCGCCGCGCCAGAGCAGGCCGGTACCCTCACAGGCCAGCTTGTAGGCGGTATCGGCGGCCATCTGGTCGTCCGCCTCGACGACGCGCTTGGGGGGCGGATTGCCGGCCTCGGAATGCCAGCGCAGTTGCTGTGAAGTGGCACCGGTAGTCCAGGTGATGAAAGCGGGAATGTCGTCGTGTATGGTCATGAATCAGGGGATCAGCGAGCGCGGCACAGGAAGCGCCGTGCAAAAACAGCCGCCAGTGTAACAAAGCATGGCCCGCGCGCCGCGCTGCCGGAACTTGTGCCCCGTAGCCGTACCCAAACAGCTGATCTTGATGCCGGGCAAAAACCCGGTGCTTTTTTTGCCGGCCCGGGCGCGATGCGCCTATGATGGAGCCGGTCCATCACCGAAGGAGAATCCATGAGCGAGCCCATGCAAACCCCAGCGTTCGACCACCAGCGCCTGCTGGACATGGTCGGCCAGTTCGAGGCGGAATTGCAGAAACTGCCCGCTGGCAGCACCGAAGCCGACCAGCTGCGCGAAGACATCGCCCGTCTGCGCCAGCACCTGAGCGAACCGCAGCCGCATGCGGGACAGGTCGGCGATACCTGGCACTCCCTGCGCCGAGCCGCCGACAGCCTGGAAAACCAGGTGCTCAAAGACAGCCCCTACATCACCGAGATGGGGCGCATCATCGGGCTGATCTGATTGGTCAGCGCATGAACGGCTGCTACGGCCGATCACTAACCGCCTGTCGCTGGAATGCCGCAGGCGGTTTTGTTTTCAGGTGGTCGGTAGCAATTCGATCATCTTGCATGCCTTATTCTTCAAAATCCGTGCAAACTATTCTGCCATAGCAGAATTTATCCCTCACTTTCCCGAAATACGCTCCCCCGCAATGAAAAATTCTATTTTGATAGAATATTGAGTGAATTCAACCTTTGAGAAACCTGATATTCTTCTATAGCAGAATACGGAGGGCATATGGCAAAGCCAGAATATTTTGGAAAAATCAACGAAGCAGCAGGTTTCGGCGCTGCCATCCGGGCCGCACGTAAAGCAGCCGGGATGCGAATTGCCGACGTTTGCGCACTGGCGAACGTGTCCATCCAAACCCTGAGTGACATTGAATCGGGCAAGCCGACGGTAAGCATCGGCAAGATGCTTGATGTGGCGGATTGCCTGGGCGTTTCGTTCTTCTCGGTCTCGGCAGAGGAACGACACACTGCGGAGAAAGAACTCCCGCGCTTGTTCCCGGCGTGGCATCGATGAGCATGTTCCTCAACATCTGGATGGGTGGAGTGCGGGTCGGCGAGCTTTGGCACCACACCGATGAGAACCTGTTTTCCTTGCGCTACGACGATGACTGGACGCAATCCGGCCATGCCCTGTCGCCGGCCCTTCCCCTGATTCGTCCCGAGGCAGAAAGCAGGGAACGTCACAGCATGGAGGTGCGCAATTTCTTCCAGAACCTGCTTCCGGAAGGAAAGGCGCTGGACGACGCTGTGGCCACTTACCATCTCTCCAAGGCGAACCTGGCGGGTCTGCTGCATGCACTCGGCCGCGAGTCGGCGGGCGCGCTGGTCTTCACCGCCAACGCCGTTACGCCCCACGACAAGGACGAGCGGCAAGCCAGGCGGCTGTCATCGGAGGAACTCTCGCAGCGCATCCGGGCCCGGCCAGAGCATCCTTTCACGGTATGGGATGGCCGGGTCAGGCTGTCCATCGCCGGTTATCAGGACAAACTGGCAGTCCTCCAGCAGGGCGATGCGTGGTTTCTGCCGGAAACGCTGCAACAGTCCTCCACCCACATCCTCAAGCCGGAGCCGGTCAGCCGGCAGCTCGCGGGCATGACCACCAACGAACTGATGTGCATGCTGCTGGCAGACGCGGTGGGCGTCAGCGCGGCTGCGGTGAGACTGGCGCACGTACCGGAGCCGGTACTGGTGGTTGAGCGATTTGATCGTGTCCCCGCCCGGGGGGACATGCAAGCAGCGCAGGCCGACGGCACGCAAGTCTTGCGCCGACAATGCATAGACGGCTGTCAAGCCCTGGGACTTCCGGTCGACTTCAAATACGAACGCCCCTTTGGCGATGGCGATGACGTCAAGGAGATACGCGATGGCGCCTCGCTCAAACGCTTCTTCCGCTTGCTTGGCGACCGTGACCTGATGCACTCGACCGGCCCCGCCAAGCTTGGCTTCCTGCGCTGGCTCATCTTCCAGGTATTGATCGGCAATACCGATGCGCACGCCAAAAAACTGAGTTTCTTCAGCGATGCCAATCGGCTGGTCCTGGCGCCAGCTTATGACATGGTGTCGGGATTGGCGCTCATTGACGCTCAGGTGGCCGACCAACTGGCGATGGCGGTGGGCGACAATTTTGATCCGCGCACCATTCGTGCTTTCGACTGGGCCTTGATGGCGCATGAGTGCGCCCTTGCACCGAGGCTGGTCGTCAATGCGCTCAAGGAGCTGGCCACGCTCAGCCTGAAAAAATTGCCGGACATCTGCCACGAAGTGCTGGCGCAGGGAGGAGACCCGCGCATGACACAGCGCGTGGCGAGCGTCGTGCAATCGCAATGCGAAGCAGCCTTGGCGTGTGCGAAGGATATCCTGGCCGTCAATCCGGCCTACCTTTGATCGGACAAAAAACTGCCTGTCGCAGCCAGGGCGACAGACAGTTTTCTTTTTGGATCACGGCGTATCAATGCGCCGGCAGCGGAATCCATTCAGTCTCACCGGGAATATCCGGGAATACGTTCTTGTCACGGCCATTCCACGCCAGCTTGGCCGCTTCGATCTTCTCGCGCGAGGTCGCCACGAAATTCCACCACACGAAGCGCGGACCATCCAGCGGTGCGCCGCCCAGTATCATGAAGACCGTTTCCCCCACGGCCTTGAGCGCCACTGCCGCACCCGGTGCCAGAATGGCCAGCGTACCCGGCTCCATGCGCTCGCCGTCCAGCGTCACGTCACCACGGACCACGTAGACCGCGCGCTCCTGTACGTCCGCGGCAATCTCCAGCTCGGCCCCTTGCGTGGTGCTGCCAGCCACATACAGCGTCGGGCTGGCCGTGGCCACCGGCGAACTCACGCCGAACGCCGAACCCGCCAGCACATGCAGACGCGCACCGCCGATTTGCGCCTCAGGCATGTCTTCCGAGGCGTAATGACGGAACAGCGGCTCACTCTCTTCCTGCTCGGCCGGCAACGCCACCCACATCTGCAGACCATGCACCGGCACCTTCTGCTCGCGAATATCGTCGGGGATACGCTCCGAATGGACAATGCCGCGTCCCGAAGCCATCCAGTTGACCGCGCCCGGGGTGATGCGCTGGACCACGCCCAGGCTGTCCCGGTGCATCATGGCGCCCGAGAACAGGTAAGTCACGGTGGCCAGGCCGATGTGGGGATGCGGGCGGACATCGCCTTCGGTGGTGCCGGCATCGAATTCCACCGGCCCCATATGATCGAAAAAGACGAAGGGACCGACCGTGCGTGCAGCCGCTGCCGGCAGCAGGCGCCGGACCGGAAAACCGATGTCGCGGGTCAGGCCGTGGATCTGGTGAAGAATGTTGCTCATGGTGCTCTCCTGTGGCGGCGGGCGCACCTGGCTGCCCGCCTGCTGGGGTTCGGATGAATCAAGGGTTCAGAAACGACCGGCGCGGAAATCGTCGATGGCGGCTTCCACCTGTTCGCGGGTATTCATCACGAACGGGCCCCACTGGGCAATCGGCTCATTCAAGGGCTTGCCGGCAATCAGCAGGAAGCGGCTGGCCTGCTCGGCCCGCACCGTCACACCGGCGGCGCCCGCCACGTTGGACAGCACGGCCATGCGACCAGCCTCGGCGGTACGGGTCTCGCTGCCTGCCGCACCTACGGCCAGCTTGCCTTCATACACGTAGAGGAAGGCATTGTGCGTGGCCGGGATCGGCAGGTCCAGCGTCACGCCGGATTCCAGCTTCAAGTCCAGATACAGCGGCTCGGTGGTCTCGCGGCTGATGGCGCCAGCCACGCCAAAGGCGGTCCCGGCCAAGACGCGGACCTTCACGCCCGCTTGCGGCTCGGTCTCGGGGATACCTGCCGAGGGGATGTCCTGGTAGCCGGGATCGGTCATCTTGTCCTTGCCCGCCAGGTTCACCCACAGCTGGAAGCCGCTCATGAGGCCGTTTTCCTGTTCCGGCAACTCCGAGTGCACCAGGCCACGGCCGGACGTC
>NZ_DBIC01000316.1:0-14843 GCF_002296545.1 Herbaspirillum sp. UBA812
TGTGCGGCGGGGCATTGGTGGAGCCGCCGATGGCGGCATTGACCACGATGGCATCGAGGAAGGCCTCGCGCGTGAGGATGGCCGAGGGACGCAGGTCTTCATAGGCCATGCCGACGATGCGGCGACCGGTTTCATAGGCCATCTGGCCGCGTTCGCGATAGGGGGCGGGGATGGCCGAACAGCCGGTGAGCGACATGCCCAGCGCCTCGGCCATGGCGTTCATGGTGGAGGCGGTGCCCATGGTGTTGCAGTGGCCGGAGGAGGGGGCCGATGCGGCGGCGATCTCCAGGAATTTCTCGTTGTCGATGCTGCCTGCCGAGAGCAGCTTGCGGCCCTTCCAGATGGCCGATCCGGAGCCGACCAGTTCGCCATCCATCCAGCCGTCCAGCATGGGGCCGCCGGAAAGCACGATGGCCGGGATATCGACGGTGGCCGCCGCCATGATCTGCGAGGGCGTGGTCTTGTCGCAGCCGGTGGTGAGCACCACGGCATCGATGGGGTAGCCATGCAGGATTTCCACCAGGCCCAGGTAGGCCAGGTTGCGGTCGATGGCGGCGGTCGGACGGCGGCAGTTCTCGAAGATCGGATGCAGCGGGAATTCCATGGGAATGCCGCCCGCATCGCGGATGCCATCGCGCACCCGCTTGGCCAGCTCCAGGTGGATGCGGTTGCAGGGGCTGATGTCGCTGCCGCTCTGGGCGATGCCGATGATGGGACGGCCCGAGCGCAATTCTTCGGCGGTGATGCCGTAGTTCATGAAGCGCTCCAGGTAGAGCGCCGTCATGTCGATGTGGTCCGGATTGTCGAACCAGTCCTGAGAGCGGAAGCGGCGGGGTGTGGCGTGTGGCTTGTTCATGGATTCCTCTGGGCCGAAAGGCGTGTGGATAAGTTACGCGCCCAGCCAGCCGGCATCGACGTAGTACTCGCGGCCGGTGCACTTGGCACCGCTGTCGGAGGACAGGAACAGCGCGAGCGCCGCGACATCATGCGGATCGACACGGACCGGCAGGCATTGCGCAGCCAGGATTTTCGCCTCTTCTTCGGGGGTGTGCCAGAGCAGCGTCTGGCGCGGGGTGCGGATGGCCCCCGGGATGATGGCATTGACGCGCACGCCATCGCGGCCGAAGTCGCGCGCCATGCCGTGGGTCATGCCTTCGATGCCGGCCTTGGCGGTCATGTACAGCGTCAGGTCGGGCAGGCCCAGGTGCCATGAGATCGAACCGAAATTGAGGATCACCCCGCCCTTGCGTTCCCGCATGCCCGGCAGCACCGCCTGGGCGCAGAAGAACTGGTGGCGCAGGTTCACGGCCAGGCGTTCATCCCAGTAGGCGGGGGTGACGTCTTCGCTCTTGTGGCGGTCATCATTGGCGGCGTTGTTGATGAGGATGTCGACGCCGCCCATGACGGTCTCGATCTCGGTGAAGGTGGCGCGCAGGGCTTCCAGGTTCATCAGGTTGCAGGGGAAGAAGCGCGGTGCCACGGCGGCATCCTTGAGCGAGGCCACCAGTGCCTCCGAGGGTTCGGTGGCGATATCGAGGAAGCACACCTGCGCCCCTTGCCCGACGAAGGCTTCCACCAGCGCCGCACCGATGCCGCTGCCGCCGCCGGTGATGACGACCCGCTTGCCGGCGAGGCTGCGATAGAGGGCGTGTTCGAAGACGGTGGGGGTAGCTGCGGTCATGCTTGATGCTCCAGAGGATAGGATGGGCCGCAGATGCGGCCCGGAAATGATATAAACAATTTGTTCAGTGTTGCGCTCAGCGGCCCGAACGGGTACTCACATCGACCCACACCGCCAGCACCAGGATGCTGCCCTTGACGATCATCTGCCAGTAGGTGCCCACGTCCAGCATGGACATGCCGTTGTCGAGGCTGGCCATCACCAGTGCACCGATGAGCGCGCCATAGATGGTGCCGGAGCCGCCGCGCATGGACGTGCCGCCGATGAAGCAGGCTGCAATCGCATCGAGTTCGCCCATGTTGCCCGCCGACGGCGAGCCTGCAGCCAGGCGGGCGGTATTGACCAGACCGGCCAGCGCGCACATCAGGCCCATGATGCCGAACACCCACAGCTTGACGGCCTGCACGTTCACGCCCGACAGGCGGGTGGCTTCCATGTTGCTGCCCACCGAATAGATGCGGCGGCCGAACACGGTCTGCGTGCTCACGTAGCTGAACAGGCCCAGCAGTCCCAGCAACAGCAGCACCGGCACGGGGATGCCGTCATAGCTGTTGAGCGTGCGCACGAAGGCCAGCAGTACCGCACCGATGACCAGCACCTTGAGACCATCGCGCCAGAGGGCTGCCAGCGGCAGGCCGTGACGGCTGCGGTTGACGCGGCTCATCCACGTGAGCGCCACCGCCAGCACGAACAAGGCGATGCCCAGCGCCACGCCGATCTGTGGCGGCAGGTAGCCCTGGCCCAGATAGACCATGTTGTCCGACACCGGCGCAATGGTGAGGCCGCCGGTAATGCCCAGCAGGATGCCGCGGAAGGCCAGCATGCCGCCCAGACCGACGATGAAGGAGGGAATGCCGAGGTAAGCGGTCAGGTAGCCGTTCAGCAAGCCGAGCCCCAGGCCGAAGCCCAGCGCCAGTACCAGGTTCAGCGCCAGCGGCAGGTGATGGCTCACGTCCAGCAGCGCGGCGATGCCGCCCAGCAGGCCCAGCAGCGAACCCACCGAGAGGTCGATTTCACCGGCGATGATGACCAGCACCATGCCGCAGGCGAGGATGCCGGTCACCGACATCTGGCGCAGCAGGTTCGACAGGTTGCGGGGCGTGAGGAAACCGCCATCGGTCATGAAGCTGAAGAAGCCCCAGATGATGGCGATGGCGATCAATAGCGCGATGATCTTGTAGCGGCGAAACACCAGCTTCAGGTTGGCCATGCCGCCTGCTCCACCCATGGCAGCGCCGCTGGCGCTACTCAGATTGCTTGTAGTCATACCGAATTCACCTTGTGATGTTGTATCAGACCGCCACCGCGCGTGGGGACGCTTGCGGGACGGGCTGGTTGATGGCAGCGGCCAGCACGGTTTCCTGGCTCAGGTTGTCGTTGACGAAGTCGCCGCGCAGTTTGCCTTCGCCGATGACCAGTACGCGATCCGACACGCCCAGCACTTCGGCCAGTTCCGAGGACACCATGATGATGGCCAGGCCCAGCTTGGCCAGCTCCGAAATGAGCCGGTAGATCTCGGCCTTGGCCCCGACGTCCACGCCGCGCGTGGGTTCGTCCAAAATTAATACTTTGGGTTGGGCCAGCAGCATCTTGGAGAGCACCGCCTTCTGCTGGTTGCCACCCGAGAGTCCGGTGATGGGCAGGAAGGGCGAGGCAGTCTTCACGCGCAGGCGGCTGATCTCGCCCTGGATGGTCTTCAGTTCGGCGCTGCTGTCGATGCGGGTGCCGCGCGAGAAGCGGTTGAGCACGGTCAGGGTGATGTTCTGGCCCACATCCAGGTCCGGCACGATGCCATGGTGCTTGCGGTCTTCCGGCACCATGCACAGGCCCTGGCGGATGGACTTCAGGGGCGAGCCGGTATCGGCCGGCTTGCCTTCGAGCAGCACCTGCCCCTCGTAACGTCCGCGATAGGCGCCGAAGATGGCCGAGACCAGTTCGGTGCGTCCTGCACCTACCAGTCCGGCAATGCCCAGGATCTCGCCCCGGCGCACCGAAAAGGAGACATCATCGACGCGCTTGCGGCGCGGATTGTCGATGTCGTAGCAGGTGATGTTGCGTGCTTCCAGCACCACTTCGCCGATGGCGTGATTGCGCTCCGGGTACATGGCGGTGATTTCGCGGCCGACCATCTGGGTGATGATCTTGTCCACATCCATGTCCTGCATGGGGGTGGTGGCGATGTGCTTGCCATCGCGGATCACCGAAATGGTGTCGCAGATCTCGGCCACTTCGTCGAGCTTGTGCGAGATGTAGACGCAGGCCACGCCGCGCGCCTTGAGGTCCTTGATGATCTTCAACAGCACCGCGATTTCCGAGGCGGTCAGCGACGACGAGGGTTCGTCCAGGATCAGCAGGCGCGCATCCTTGTTGAGCGCCTTGGCGATTTCCACCAGCTGCTGGTGGCCGCCGCCATATTGCGAGACCGGCAGGGCCACGTTGATGTCGGGCATGTTCAGCTCGCGCATCAGTTCTTCGGCGCGGCGATACATGGCGGGGTAGTTCATGCGGCCACCGGGCAGGGTGATCTCGTGGCCCATGAAGATGTTCTCGGCCACTGACAGCTCGGGCACCAGCATCAGTTCCTGGTGGATGATGACGATGCCGGCGGCTTCGGTGTCGCGCACCGAATGGGCCTGCAGCGGCTTGCCGTCCCACAGGATTTCGCCATCCCAGGTGCCATGGGGATAGACGCCGGAGAGGATCTTCATCAGCGTGGATTTGCCCGCGCCGTTTTCACCGCACAGGCCCACGCATTCGCCGGGGCGGATCTTGATGTCGATGCCGTCCAGGGCACGCACACCGCCAAAGCTCTTGACGATGCCTTTCATTTCTAACAGATACTCGGACATGCCTGTTCTTTCCAAGAAGCCTCTGGAGCCTGCGCCCGGCGGCCTTGCCGGGGGCGCAGAAAGCGACGCCGGCTACCGTTGCGGCAGCCGGCGTTCGTCACTCAGGAATCAACGGCCGTCGATCTGGGCCTGGGTGTAGAAGCCGTCATCGACCAGGACCTTGACGTTTTCCTTGGTCAGCAGGATGGGCTTCAGCAGCAGGCTGTCGACCTTCTTGAAGCCATTGTCATACTGGGCGTTGTAGGTCGGCTTCTCGTTGCGGGCCAGTTGCACGGACAGGTTGGCCGCTTCGGTGGCGATCTGCTTCAGGGGCTTGTAGACGGTCATGGTCTGGGTACCGGCTACCACGCGCTTGACGGCGGCCAGGTCGGCATCCTGGCCCGAGACCGGCACCTTGCCGGCCAGCTTCTGGGCTGCCAGGGCCTGGATCGCGCCACCGGCGGTGCCGTCGTTGGAAGCCACGATGGCGTCGATCTTGTTGTTGTTGGCCGTCAGTGCATTCTCGACGATGGACAGGGCTTCGGTCGGGTTCCATTCCTTGACCCATTGCTGGCCGACGATCTTGATGTCGCCCTTGTCGATGTAGGGCTTCAGGGCCTTCATCTGGCCTTCGCGGAACATCTTGGCGTTGTTGTCGGTGGGCGAGCCGCCCAGCAGGAAGAAGTTGCCCTTGTTCTTGACCTTCAGGATGCCCTCGGCCTGCATTTCACCGACCTTCTCGTTGTCGAAGGAGATGTAGGCATCGACGTCGGCATTCAGGATCAGGCGGTCATAGGACAGCACCTTGATGCCGGCCTTCTTGGCTTCCTTGATGGTGTTGGTCAGGACCGTGGCGTTGAAGGGGACGATCACGATCACGTCCACGCCGCGCGAGATCAGGTTCTCGATCTGGGAGATCTGGCGTTGCTCGCTGGCATCGGCCGATTGCACATAGACCTTGGCGCCCAGCTTTTCAGCGGCGGCGGTGAAGAAGTCGCGGTCGCGCGCCCAGCGCTCCACGCGCAGGTCATCGATGGAAAAACCGATCTTGGGATTCTTGGCGTCGGCCATGGCGCTGCCGGCCACCATGGACAGGGTGGTCACGGTCATCAGCGCCAATACGGTCTTCTTCAGCATTGCCTTCATAGTCCAGTCTCCGATTTGAATTGAATTTGAATTGATTATGATTTTTGAAGCGGCGTGACCGGGTGGAACCGGTGGCCCGTTTTGGGACAATCGCTTCCAATGGCGCGTGGGGCCGAGCTTGTCAGGAATGGTCTACGCCGCATGATGGTGCGAGGGGGATACTAGCCCCGGGCCAATCCCCTCTACAATTACGAAATTCACCAAACGGCTTAGTGATTCTTTTTGTTGCAGGAGCACATATCCGTCATTTCGACGATGGCTCGCTACAATTCGACGAATACAAGAACGGCGCGCCTGACGACGCCGGCAACCAGGAGACACAGCGTGGCAAAAACCCCCACGGTGCACCGGATTGCGTTGCTCTTCAATGGCAACAAGATCTTCGATCGGGAAATCATTTCCGGCATCGGCGAATACATCAGCAGCACCCGTGCCTCCTGGGACTTGTACCTGGAGGAGGATTTCCGCTGCCGCCCGCAGGGTATCGAGCGCTGGGCCGGGCACGGCATCATTGCCGACTTCGATGATCCGGTGACGACCGCCGCGCTGGAAGGCGTGCAGCTGCCGGTGGTGGCCATCGGCGGCTCCTATGCCGACCCTTCGCAATATCCGGCCAACCGGCCCTATGTAGCCACCGACAACTACAAGATGGTCAAGCTGGCCTACGACCACCTGATCGAAGCCGGCCTGCAGCATTTCGCCCTGTACAGCTTGCCCGAGTCGCCCTGCAATCGCTGGGCGCAGGAGCGCGAGCGCATCTTCACCGACCTCACCGGTGCTGATGGCATCACCGGACACATCTATCGCGGCGTGGGCACCAGCGCGCAATCGTGGGATGCCGCCGTGGAGCAGCAGATCGCGTGGGTGCGCAGCCTGCCCAAACCGGTGGGCATCATCGCCGTCACCGACGCGCGGGCGCGGCAGTTGCTGCAGGCCTGCCTGTTCGCCGGCATTGCGGTGCCGGAGCAGGTGGCGCTGATCGGCATCGACAATGATCCGCTGGCTCGCGTGTTGACGCGCATCCCCTTGAGTTCGGTGATCCAGGGCAGCGTGGAGATGGGCCGCACCGCTGCGCACCTGCTGCACCAGATGCTGCATGGGGCGCGCTTTCCGGACACGCGCATCATGGTGCCGCCGGTCGGCATCAACGTGCTGGCCTCCAGCCGCCACGAGGTGCGCAATCATCCGCACGTGATGCAGGCGCTGCACTTCATCCGCCAGTACGCCTGCCAGGGCATCAAGACTGACCAGGTGGCCGATTACGTGGGCATTTCACGCTCGTCGCTGGAATGGTATTTCCGCCGCGAGCTCGGCCGCAGCGTTCATGATGAAATCCTGCGCTTCAAGCTGGAAGCCGCCAAGCGCATGCTGGAGCAGGCCGGCAGCCATGCGGCCGAGATCGCCGTCAGCTGCGGCTTCACCACCGTGCAATACCTGCACGCCGTCTTCAAACGCGAACTGGGCTGCACGCCCAGGGAGTACCAGGAACAATTCGCCGCCGGACTGGAGCGCTCGGCTGCACCGTCCGCCCCTGCCGTCCGGCCCAAGAAGAAAACCACGGGCCCCTCCCTTCTTACCACCACAAAATGACGCACTTCACCCTCTCCCACACCACTTCTGCGGACGGCATCCGTCTCTACGCTTTGCGCAACCACACCGGCATGCGCGTGACCATCAGCGACCTGGGGGCCACCATGGTCAACTGGTGGGCACCCGATCGCTATGGCCGCGAGGCCGACGTCCTGCTGGGCTTTGAGCGGGTCGAGCAATACACGAACAACCCGGCGTATTTCGGCGCCATCGTCGGGCGCTGGGGCAACCGCATCGCGGGCGGCCGTTTCGAACTCGACGGCGTGGCGCACCAGGTCGATTGCAATGAAGGCCAGAACCACCTGCACGGCGGCCGCGAAGGTTTCCATGCCCAGCGCTGGCAGGTGCAGCCCGATCCGGAAGGCCTGCGCCTGATGCTGGTCTCGCCGGCCGGGCAGGCGGGTTTTCCGGGCACGGTGATGGCGTCGGTGCTGTACCGCCTGGATGACGAGGGCCAGTTGCGCATCGATTACACCGCCACCAGCGATGCGGCCACGCCCATCAACCTGACCTCGCATGCGTATTTCAACCTCAATGGTGGCACCTCCGACATCCGCGACCACATCATCGCCATCGAGGCCGATGGCTACCTGCAGGTCGATGCCAAGCTGATTCCTGAGGGCCGCGCCGATGTGGCCGGCAGTGCGTTTGATTTCCGCCAGCCGGCCCCCATCGGTCCGCGCCTGGACTGGCCCGATCCGCAACTGAAGCTGGCCGGTGGCTTCGACCATTGCTATTGCCTGCGCAGCGAACACGAACCGCAGCCGGGCCAGAGCCGCGTGGCGCAGACCCTGCGCGAAGTGGCCAGCGTCTACGAGCCGGGGTCGGGGCGTGAATTGCGCGTCTCCACCACCGAGACCGGGCTGCAGTTCTACAGCGGCAATTTCCTGTCCGGCGTACAGGGTCGGGGCGAGCAGCCGTATGCCATCCATGATGGCTTCTGCCTGGAGGCGCAGTCCTATCCGGACCAGGTCAACACGCCGCTGCGCGAAGCGGTGATCCTGCGGCCGGGGCAGGTGTATCGGCAGACTACCGTGTATCGCTTGGGGGTGCGGGACTAAACTGCACCGTGAGAACGTATTGAAAATTTTTTAGAAAGCGGCGTTACCTTCGCCCTTGCCGCTGACATCTCTTCTTTCCCTCCTTAGCCTCCCCGGAAACGGCGCTGTTGAGTACAGCGCCGTTTCCATCTCCCCATCTGCATATCTGTTGTATTTGCGCCCAGCGTCCGCTGGTGGGTCGTCTCGCTCAAACGCGGGACTTGCCGTGGGGCTTTCGTTCAAATAACCTAACGGTTAGGTTTATGAAAATCTGTTCGCACAAGGGCTTGCGCGTTTCGGTCTTTACTCGTAACGAGCACTGTCCGCCGCACGTGCACGTGGGTAATGGGCGCTGGGATGCCCGGTTTCGCTTCAGCTTCTGGCACAACGGCGTTGCTTTGTGGGACGTGAATCCACTATGGATTGCTCCGGCGGCATCGCTGCTGGAAGAGCTGAGACAAGTGATTGAGCAGCCGGTGAATCTGAGGCTGGCTCGCCAGCGCTGGTGGCTGAGCCGACAGTCGGTTTGCCTTGATCATCAACACTGGGACAAGGATAGTGAAGAGGTGGTGAGTCCCAGCCTATGGCGAAGAAATGCCGTCGCGATCCTCTGGGCACGCTACGTGCCATTGCGCGACCGGACCGAATTGCAACTTGCGGGACAAGCACGTCCCTTGGAGATCGAACTATGACGATCAAAGCAAAGAAGCGTGACAATTCTCCCGTCACCGACGAAGTTCTGGAGCACGCCATTGCTTTGGGCCAGCAGCGACGACGTTCCAGTTTGCAGGCCGTCGAGGTAACGTATATGCCCGGTCTCGAATCTCTGGCGATCTGTTTTGCCGACAAAACTGGCATCCTGCTTCCCATCGACAACTATCCGGAGTTCGCTGCGTTGAGCGTAGCTGAATTGCGGCGGATCGAGATCGGCTACGCCGGCAGTGCCCTGTGTCTTGAGGAACGGGACCTGCATGTCTCCATTGAAGGACTGGTTGCGTCCAGCCCTTCTCTGATGAAGTTGGCAACCACTGTTGCCGCAGCCCGCAACGGCAGCCGCAGCAGCGAGGCCAAGATTCTGGCCGTACGCGAAAATGGCCGGAAAGGCGGAAGGCCACGCAAGCTGACCGACGCCAGCTAGCCCGGACGACCTGCACGCCGTTGCGCTCAACCTGAGCGCTTGCGTGTTTTCGACATTTTCCTTCATCTCCCGACGAGAATTCATTAGCTCGTCTAATATCCCCATTAAGCCCGGCTCAGCTAATCAGTCCCCGCGTGATGCGCCATCATGCGGGGATATTGTTTAGTGTCGCCTTGCTGCGTCCTTCACTTCCCCTCCAGAGCGCCCGTCCGCGCTGGCTTGCGTTCTCAACCCCGATGGCAGGAACCATGGAACTCCAGATCAACGACAAGACTTACCAGATCACCTCCGATGCCGAGACCCCCCTGCTGTGGGTGATCCGCGATGAACTCGGCATGACCGGCACCAAATATGGCTGCGGCCTGGCCCAGTGCGGGGCCTGTTCCGTGATGGTCGATGGCGAGGTGCTGCGCTCCTGCGTCATGCCCGTCGGCGCCATGGCCGGACGCAAGGTCACCACCATTGAGGCGGTCACCGCCGATCCGGTCGGCCAGAAAGTGGTCGATGCCTGGGTCCGGCACCAGGTGCCGCAATGCGGCTATTGCCAGTCCGGCCAGGTGATGGCTGCGACCGCCTTGCTGAAACAGGTGGCCCAGCCCAGCGACGAACAGATCGTCGGCGCCATGGTCAACCTCTGCCGCTGCGGCACCTACAACGCCATCAAGGCCGCCATGCATGAGCTTTCCGGCGGTACCGGCGCACCTGCCGCCGCTGCTGCGTCTACCACGCCCACCGCACCCGTCGCTGCCGACGGCATGAACAAGGCCGCCGTCGCCGCTGCCGCCGTGGTCGGCGTGGGGGCCGTCGCCGCCATCCAGTGGAGCAAGACCCAGAAGGCCAAGGCCGGCAAGGAGCAAGCATGAACCAGCCGCATGATCTTCCCCTGAACGAATTGCCGCCGGACGGTGAGCCGGTCAATGTCTCGCGCCGCCGCTTCCTGCTGGCCTCGGCCGGCACCGCCGCCGGTTCGCTGGTGGTCGGCTTCACCTTGCCGGCCGGCAATGCCCGTGCCCAGGCCAATGCTGCGCCGGCAGCGCCCGGCACGCGCGTGCCGGCCTTCCTGGAAATCCGTCCCGACAACAGCATCCACCTGCAAAGTCCCTTCGTCGAAGGCGGGCAGGGCATCTTCACGGCCATGGCGCAGATCGTCGGCGAAGAACTCGATGCCGACCCCGCACGTTTCGTGGTCCACAACGCGCCCGCCAATGACCAGTACAAGGTGATGGACATCGGCATCCGCATCACCGGCGGCAGCATGTCGGTGCGCACCAGCTATCCGACCATGCGGCGTGTGGGTGCACTGGCGCGCCACCTGCTGCTGCAGGCGGCCGCCAATCAATGGCAGGTGCCGCTGGAAAGCCTCACCACCGAGCCCGGCCGTGTCATGCATGCGGCCAGTGGCCGGTCGATCAGTTATGGCGAACTCGCGCCCAAGGCGCTGGACCTGCCCAATCCGCCGCTGGAGACCATCAAGCTCAAGGACGACAAACAATTCCGCTGGATCGGCAAGCCGCTGGCCCGGCTCGACGTGCTGGACAAATCCACGGGCCGCGCGCAATACGGCATCGACACGCAAGTCGAGAACATGCTGCAGGCCGCCGTGCAACACGCACCGCGCCTGGGCCTGGAGGTCGGCAGCATCCGCAATGAAGCCGAGGTACGCAAGATGACCGGCGTGCATTCGGTGCATCGCCTGCCGGGCGCTGTCGCCGTGGTGGCCGAGCGCTGGTGGAATGCCAAGCGTGCAGTGGAAGCGCTGCAGGTGGACTGGAGCGATCCCGGCCCGGCACCGGATCGCCGCTATGTGCCGGCCGACTTTTCCACCGAAGGGTTTGCCGAGCAGTTGGCCAAGTCCACTGCCGCCGTCGATGAAGCCGAGACCGAAGGCGATGTGGCCAAGGCCCTGGCCGGTGCCAAGACCGTGGTGCAAGCCAGCTACCGCAGCCAGTACCTCAATCATGCCCAGCTGGAACCGCCTTCGGCCACGGCCCGCTTCAACGCCGATGGCACGCTGGAGATGTGGCTCCCCAACCAGGCACCGGAAATGTTCCAGGCCGCCATCGCCAAGCAGACCGGATTGCCTGCGGAGAAGATCACCATCCATTCGCCCTTGCTGGGCGGCTTCTTCGGCCGGCACTTCCTGTACGAGACGGCCATGCCCTTCCCGCAGGCGATCCAGCTGGCCAAGGCCGTGGGCCGCCCGGTCAAGGTGATCTGGAGCCGCGAAGAAGAATTCGCCCGCGACACCATGCGCCCGATGGCGGTAGTGCAGTTCCGTGCCGGCCTTGATGACAAGGGTTTCCCCATCGCCATCGAGGCCATCAGCGCCACCGAAGGGCCGACCGAATCGATTGCCAACAAGCGCAACAAGATCGACCCCACTGCGCTGGAAGGATTGGCCGGCAAGTCCTATCAGTTTGCCCACAAGCGCGTCGGCCAGCGTTTTGTGAAGAATCCGCCCATCGTCGGTTACTGGCGCTCGGTCGGCAATTCGATGAATGACTTTTTCTACGAAGCCTTCCTCGACGAAATCGCCGACAAGGGCGGCCAGGATCCGCTTGATGTGCGCCTGCGCCTGCTGCAGGGCAACGATCGCCTGACCACGCTGCTCAAGGCGGCCGTGGATCTCTCCGGCGGATGGAAGCGGGGCCCCTTCACCGCCCCCGACGGCACGCGCCGCGCGCGCGGTGTGGCCATGGCCAAAGCCTTCGGTACCGAAACCGCTGCCATTGCCGAAGTCTCCATCGAGAACGGCCAGGTGCGCGTGCATGACATCTGGGAAGCCATCGATCCGGGCCGCATCGTCAACCCGGCCATTGTCGAGGCCCAGGTCAACGGAGCCGTCACGCTGGGCTTGTCGCAGGTGCTGCTGGAAGAAGTGGTCTACAAGGAAGGCGCACGGGTGGCCCGCAATTACGATCTCTATCCCATCCTGCCGCCGCAGCGCATGGCGCGCGTGCACGTCAAGATCATCGAGAGCGGGGCCAAGATGGGCGGCATCGGCGAACCGCCCCTGCCGGCCGTGCCGCCGGCGGTGGCCAATGCGGTCTCGCACCTGACCGGCCAGCGCATTCGCAGCATGCCGCTGTCGCATTACACCTTCAAGGCCTGATGGCAGACTGACGCATCCATGACTGATCAAAAAAACGGCAAGCTGCGCGTCTTCCTGCTGATCCTCGCCGCGCTGCTGATCGCCGCAGCCTGGGTCGCCCTGCGCACTCCGGCCTCGCCCTTCGACAGCGCAGCTGCGCCGCCGCCTCCCTCCGCCGCGCTGATCCAGCGCGGCGAGTATGTAGCGCGCCAGGCCGATTGCGTGGCCTGCCACAGCACCCCCAAGAGCAAGCCCTTCGCCGGTGGCCTGGAGATGGCCACTCCGCTCGGTGCCATCTACGCCACCAACATCACGCCCGACCGCGGCAGCGGCATCGGTGACTACAGCCTGGCCGAATTCGACCGCGCGCTGCGTCACGGTGTGGCACGCGATGGGCACCGGCTCTATCCGGCCATGCCCTATCCGTCCTACGCCAAGATGTCGGATGAGGATGTGAGCGCGCTCTATGCCTACTTCATGCATGGCGTGAAGCCGGTGGTGCAGGCCAACCAGGAGAGCGACATCCCGTGGCCGCTCAACATGCGCTGGCCGCTGGCGTTCTGGAACCTGGCCTTTACCAGCCCGCATCCCTACCAGCCCGATCCGAAACAGGATGCCCTCTGGAATCGCGGTGCCTATCTGGTGCAGGGCGCGGGCCACTGCGGCAGCTGCCACACGCCGCGCGGCGTGGCGATGAACGAGAAGGGGCTCGATGGCGGCCATCCGCTGTACCTGTCCGGCGCGCTGCTCGATGGCTGGTATGCCCCCAGCCTGCGCGGCGACGTCAACACCGGCATCGGACGCTGGAGTGAAGCCGAGGTCGTGCAATTCCTCAAGACCGGCCGCAACCAGCACGCGGTGGTGTTCGGTTCCATGGCCGATGCCTTCAACAACTCCACGCAATTCATGAGCGACCAGGACCTGCAGGCCATCGCCCGTTACCTGAAGTCGCTGCCGGGCGATCCCAAGCGCGATGGTGATCCGTGGAAATACGATAACGGCACCACCACCGCCCTGGCCGCACAACGCCTGGACAGCCCCGCTGCACGCACCTACATGGCCAAGTGCGCGGCCTGCCATGCGGTCGATGGACGCGGGCGTGCGCCGTGGATTCCGCCGCTGGCCGGTGCCGTCTCCTCGCTGGCCAAGGAGGATGCATCGGCCATCAACGTGACCTTGAATGGCTCGGTGCGCGTGGTGGCTGATGGCGTACCGGATTCGTATCGCATGCCGCCCTTCCGCAGCCAGTTGAGCGATGCCGAGATTGCCGACGTGCTCAGCTTCATTCGCAGCAGCTGGGGCAATCATGGCGGTGCGGTCAAGGTGGACGACGTCAAGACTCTGCGCGACCGTACCAATCCGGCCAGCAGCAATCCCATCGTGTTGCAGATGCGCTGAATCGTTTTTTCATGAAGTCCCGTTCGGACCGCTGACCTTTGCAGGCAGCGGTCCTTTTTTCATGACGGGAGGAAAGAGGAAAAGCTGGCGCGAAGGATGAAAACTTAGAACGCAGTACCGGCCGTCTTCATCGCCGCCACCGAATGCACCGGCGTCAAGGCCACGCCATTCTTGACGGCCAGCACCTCGGCCATCACGCTCACCGCGATCTCGGAAGGCGTCTTGCTGCCGATATAGAGCCCGATGGGCCCGCGCAGGCGCGCCAGGCTTTCTTCGGTCTGCTCGAAGTGGGTGATCAAGCGGTCCTTGCGCGCGGCACTATTGCGGCGCGAACCGATGGCACCGACATAGAAGGCGGGACTGGCCACCGCTTCCAGCAGTGCCAGGTCATCCAGCTTGGGATCGTGGGTGAGGGCGATGACGCAGCTGCGCTGATCGGGACGGAAATCCAGCACCGCATCATCGGGCATATCGGTGACGATGCGCACGCCCTCCACCGACCAGCTGCCCAGGTATTCCGAACGCGGATCGCAGATCGTCACCGCAAAGCCGTTGAAGAGCGCCATCGTCGCCAGGTATTCGGCCAGCATGCCGGCACCGATCAGCAGCATCCGGTAATCCGGCCCCATGGTATGGCGCAGCGTATTGCCATCGAACAGCAGTTCGGCCGGTGACTCGCTGACCTCGATGCGGCTGCTGCCATCATGGCAATCGACGCGGCGACAGACCAGCTGGCCACGTTCCAGCGTACTCACCAGTTCGTCCAGCATGCCCGCCGGGGGATCGAATTCGAGCAGCAGCGCCAGCGTACCGCCGCAGGGCAGGCCGAAGCGATGCGCTTCATCGGCATCGATGCCGTAGCGCACCTGTTGCGGTGATCCTGCCTGGCCCCATGTGGCGGGGCGCTGGCGCAGGGACTGGAACAGCAGGT
>NZ_DBIC01000316.1:15129-16868 GCF_002296545.1 Herbaspirillum sp. UBA812
GCTGGCGCAGGTACTGGAACAGCAGGTCATCCTCGATGCAGCCGCCGGAGACCGAACCGATGAGCCGGCCATCGTCGCGGATGGCCAGTTGCGAGCCGACCGGACGCGGCGATGAGCCCCAGGTCGAGACCACGGTGGCCAGCAGCGCGCTGCGCCCATTGCGCCGCCATTCGCGCAGGGCGCGCAAGACCTTGAGGTCGGAAGTATCGTTCATTGCGGCATCAGTTTACGTTCGATCGGAGGTCCAGTCTGCCATGACATCGGCACAGGAACTAATTAGCCGGGCTTATAGACCAATTAAGCCCGGTCCGGCTAATCCCGGTACCAATGATGAGGCAGAATCTGCAAGCTCGCACGCAGTGTGTGCGAGCGCCGTGTTGCCGGGGCACACGGAAGCGGATGTCGCGGGAATGACGCGCTTGTCTTCGCGATGGTCCCGGAATTTTAGGCAAGAATCATCGCGAAATAGGTCTGTCTTCGCGCGTTGTCGGACGCCACAATCATCCATTTTCAAGACAGGTTGCCCACCCCTGACCTGTTCTTTCTCAACGCCAGCTTATTGGCCCGATTACTGAGGAGATCCCCATGCCAGTCCACGCTTATGGCGCACACGCCGCCGACAAGCCACTCGAACATCTGGAAATCACCCGCCGCGCCACCGGCCCGCACGATGTGCAGATCGACATCGCCTATTGCGGCATCTGCCACTCCGACCTGCACCAGGTCCGTTCCGAATGGGCCGGCACCCAATACCCCTGTGTCCCCGGTCACGAGATCGTGGGCCGTGTCGCCGCCGTCGGCAACCATGTCAGCAAATTCAAGGTCGGTGACCTGGTCGGCGTGGGCTGTATCGTCGACAGCTGCCAGACCTGCCCGGATTGCGAAGAAGGCCTGGAAAACTATTGCGACAACATGGTCGGCACCTACAACGGCAAGACCGATGACGCGCCCGGCTGGACCATGGGTGGCTACTCGCAGCAGATCGTGGTGCACGAGCGCTACGTGCTGACGGTCCGCCATCCGGAAGCGGACCTGGCCGCCGTGGCCCCGCTGCTGTGCGCCGGCATCACCACCTATTCGCCGCTGCGCCACTGGGGTGCCGGTCCCGGCAAGAAGGTCGGTGTGGTTGGCATCGGCGGCCTCGGCCACATGGGCATCAAGATTGCGCACGCCATGGGTGCGCACGTGGTGGCCTTCACCACCTCGGATTCCAAGCGTGCCGATGCCAAGGCCCTGGGTGCCGATGAAGTGGTGGTCTCGCGCAATGCCGAAGAGATGGCCGCGCATGCCAAGAGCTTCGACTTCATCCTCAACACCGTGGCGGCACCGCACGATCTTGATGCCTTCCTCTCGCTGTTGAAGCGTGAAGGCACCATGACCCTGGTCGGCGCACCAGCCACGCCGCACCCGTCGCCGAATGTCTTCAGCCTCATCATGAAGCGCCGTTCGCTGGCCGGTTCGTTGATCGGCGGCATCCCCGAAACCCAGGAGATGCTGGACTTCTGCGCCAAGCACAACATCGTGGCCGACATCGAGCTGATCCGCGCCGAGGAAATTAACACCGCCTACGAGCGCATGCTCAAGGGCGACATCAAGTATCGCTTCGTGATCGACAACGCCAGCATGGCGGCCTGAGGGCCAACGGCTGACCTGACATCGTAGTGAACGAAATCGGGCGGGCACCCACAAGGTGTCCGCCCGATTTGTTGATCGCGGGGTGAAGTGGCGGGGACGCCTCA
>NZ_DBIC01000252.1:0-11489 GCF_002296545.1 Herbaspirillum sp. UBA812
ACTTCCAGCGGTTGCGGCAGGCGCTCGACCGGCTCGATCTTGACCAGCTCGGAATCGTATTCGCCGAAGGCATCTTCCGGCTCGACCTGGATGGTGGCGCTGTAGCCGACTTCCTTGCCGTCCAGCGCTTCTTCGATCTTGGGCAGGGTGTTGTGATAGCCGCCGTGCAGGTAGACCATCGGCTCGCTGCTTTGCTCGATCAGGTTGTTCTGGGCATCCGACAGCTTGTAGTTGACGGAAACGACGGTATTCTTCGCGATCTTCATCGTAAGGGTCCTTTGTATCGATAGTGGTGCGGGAGCGGCAGCTGCTGCGGAAGCGTCGCGCGGGACACCTGCCACCCGGGTTGGGGCCTAAGAACCATCCCCTTGCCATTCCCGCGAGGCAAGGACGCTTTCAAAAACGGTATCTCGACTCCGCGATTATACCTGCATCAAACTTGGTCGCCGCCAATGGCGTACGGCTGCGCTGGCACCTCTATAATGGCGACCATGAAAAAACTCGATCTGCTCGGCGGCATCACGCCCGCCCAATTCCTGCGTGACTACTGGCACAAGAAGCCGCTCCTGATCCGCAACGCCATCCCCGGTTTCACCGCACCGCTGCCGCGCCAGGAACTGTTCGACCTGGCCCGCCGCGATGATGTCGAATCGCGCCTCATCACCCATCGCACCGATGGCTGGGACATGCAGCACGGCCCCTTCAACAAGCTGCCGCCCCTGAAGCAAAAGGCCTGGACCCTGCTGGTGCAGGGCGTGAACCTGCACCATCCGGCCGCCGATGCCCTGCTGCGCCAGTTCCGCTTCGTGCCCGATGCACGCCTGGACGACCTGATGATCAGCTACGCCACCGATGGCGGCGGCGTCGGTCCGCATTTCGATTCCTATGACGTCTTCCTGCTGCAGGCCCACGGACAACGCCGCTGGCGCATCAGCGCGCAAGACGACCTGACGCTGGAAGAAGGCGTGCCGCTGAAGATCCTCAGCCACTTCGAAGCCGAACAGGAATTCGTGCTGGAACCGGGCGACATGCTCTATCTGCCGCCGCAATACGCGCACGACGGCGTGGCCATCGGCGAATGCATGACCTATTCGGTCGGCTTCCGCTCGCCGGCCTACCAGGAACTGGGCGAATCCTTCCTGGAATTCATGATGGATACCATCGACCTGCCCGGCCGCTATGAAGATCCTGACCTGAAAGCCACCGCCAAGCCGGCCGAGTTGCCGCTGGACATGGTGGCGCGCATCCGCGACGAGCTCAACAAGATCCGCTTCACCGACGATGACATCACCATCTTCCTGGGCGAGCATCTGTCAGAGCCCAAACCCAGCGTTTTCTTCGAAGCACGGACCGAGGAATTATCTTTTGCTCGCTTTTTCCAGGGCGCGAAGAAACGCGGTCTGGCGCTGCATCGCAAGACGCGCATGCTGTACCGTGGCTCTCACGTCTTCATCAATGGCGAATCCTTCCAGGTCAATCGCGGCGACAAGGCGATCCTGGCGCGATTGGCAGACTCGCGTGTGCTGGAGAAATCCGACCTCGACCTGGCCTCCGAAGACCTGCTGGAAGCATTGCACCAATGGCATGAAAGTGGCTGGCTCGACATCATTCGAGATTAATGAAATTTATTGCGGACACTTCTCGAAATTACTTTAGAAAATCCCGGAGAGCGGCTTGCGCCAAGACTTTCCGGGCCGCTGAAAAGGGATGTAAGTTCTTACAAATTCTTACGAATTCCCATAGTGGCGATGTGATTCCGGAAAAAAATAGCTATAATGATGGGCTGGAAAGTTTTCGTTGTCAGGCGTTGTTTCGGCAGTAAAAAAGAAGCAAGAACCGAAGCCCGACCGTGAGGTCTTACCCGCGGCGAAAGCCTCCCAGTAGAGCGATAATTACCGGTAATTATTCATCGCACAATTTTTAAATATTGAAGGAATATTCATGAAAAAGACTCTGTTGATCGCTTCGTTGTTGGCTGTTGCCCTGGCTGCTTGCGGCAAGAAGGAAGAAGCACCGGCACCTGCTGCTGCTCCTGCTGCTGAAGCTCCGGCCGCTGCTGCTCCGGCTGCTGATGCAAAGCCGGCTGACGCCGCTCCTGCTGCTGACGCTGCCAAGCCGGCTGACGCCGCTGCTCCGGCTGCTGATGCGAAGCCTGCTGACGCTGCCGCTCCGGCCGCTGATGCAAAGCCGGCTGAAGCCGCTCCGGCCAAGTAATCTTCGGATTATTTTCGGAAAAAACCGGTCGCAAGACCGGTTTTTTTTCGTCCCGAGTTTTGTTGTCGTTTTGTTTTTGCCGGAGCGTTCCAGTCCGAAACTTCATATCACTGTCTTTTCTCTTCACTTGGCACGTGAAGCAGCCTTCACTTCAGATCTCCCGGACATTGCCCTCGTTTGATCCAGCGCAAACCGCTCAGAACGGCCCAGGAACGCATCGGCGCATTCAATCCTGGCGCACCCACTGACAACGAACTGACAAGCCCGCAGAAGCCGCATTTCTTATCGAAGACACAATATCGCAGCAGACGAGACGGAACCGCGGACCGGGATCAAATCAAGGCCCTTCAAGCTGAAGAAAAAGAGAAACAAATTGTTTCTGACGCAGCGCACCCAAGACACAGACAGCCTGACAAAAGGCTGAACCACTCGCGTTTTGCGATCAGACGTCCAGCCAGGCGAAGCCTTCTTCCTGACAGGCGATGCCGATCTCGCCAAAAGTGGGGCCGAGTACGCTTTCGATGGCCGCGCGGGCCAGTTCGGGCGTGTTGTTCTGCTGGCTCAGGTGAGCGCCGATGACGCGCTTGAGCCGGCTTTTGTCGAGCAGCCGCAGGATCTCGGCGCTGGCGTCGTTGGCCAGATGGCCGTAGTCGCCGCCGATGCGGCGCTTGAGGAAGGCGGGATAAGGCGAGCGATCCAGCATGTCGCGGTCGTGATTGCATTCCAGCAGCAGCGCATCGCAGGCATCGAGGGCTTGCACCAAATGCGCGGTCGGCTGGCCGGCATCGGTCAACACGCCGAGGCGACGATCACCATCGCTGGCCACGTACTGGACCGGCTCGCGGGCATCGTGCGGAACGGTATAGGGAGAGAGTTCGAGATCGCCGATGGCAAGCTTCTGGCCATCGGCGCAGAAACGTACATCGACATCGTTGGCCTGCTCGGCCACCGCCTGCCAGGTGCCATAACTGAGCCAGACCGGAATGCGATAGCGCCGCGCGAATTTGAAGACGCCGCTGACGTGGTCCGAATGTTCATGCGTGACCACGATGGCCGAGACGTCGGAAGGATCCAGGCCCAGGCGCAGCATGCGCTTTTCGGCTTCGCGCAAAGTAAAGCCGCAGTCCAGCATGACCGTGGTCCCCGAGGAGGGACGCTGGTCGCCGGCTGCGGCCGAGATCAGCAGCGCATTGCCTTCGCTGCCGCTACCGAGGCTCGCGAACTTCATCTGAGCCCCGGGTCCTGCTTACTTCAGCTGTTCGTTGAGCAGACCGAGGATCTTGTCGGAGATACCCGAGGTATCCGGACCGCCCTCGCCGTTCTGCACGACGATGTTGCTGCTGTCGGAACCGGCACCCTTGACCACGATGCGGTACTTGGCAGCCTTCTTGTCCTTGTCCTTGGAGCTGAAGATGCGCGAGAAGAAACCGTCATCCTTCTTGTCCTTGGCATCCTGGTTCTGGTCCACGTAGCGCACGAAGTAGATGCCCTGGCTGCGGTCGCGGTCTTCCACGGTGAAGCCCACGCGGTCCAGTGCCAGGCCGACGCGACGCCATGCGCGGTCGAAGCCTTCATCCACTTGCACGCTGGTGCCGGTGGCGGTCTTCTGCAGGCGCGAACGGGCCTGCAGCGAGGGAGCATTGGCCACGGCTGCCTTGGCCTTGGTTTCTTCTGCGCCCAGACGCACCATCAGGCGCGACAGGAATTCAGCTTCCAGGCCAGGATCGGAGGGACGTGCGGTCCAGACCGAGGTTTCCTTGGCCGAACCGGTCAGCACTTCTTCGGCACCGCGATGGCTGATGAAGATTTCGGTGGTGCCGTTCGGGCCGCGCTCCAGACGAGTGCGGAACTTGTCGCGCTCGCCGGTGGAGTACAGCGAATCAAACACCTTGCCCAGGGTATTGCGGATGAAGTCCTGCGGGATCTTGGCGCGGTTCTCGGCCCAGTCGGTTTCCATCACGCCGGTATCGGGCGATTCGATATTGATCAGGAAACCGCTGTCCTGCCAGAAGTCCTTGATCTGCGGCCACAGCTGTTCCGGGGTCTGCTTGACCACCAGCCAGCGCTGCGAGCCATCGCGCTCGATGCGGATTTCGTTGCCCTTGGACGTCGGTGCCACGGAGGTGACATCGGTGGTCGGCTTGGTCTGCTGTTCCAGCTGGTAGCCGGAGGCAGTGGCCACACCCTTGTTGGCTTCAGGGATGGCGTAGCGGTTGTCGCGCTGCAGCTGGGTCAGGTCGGGCGGCACTTCCAGGCGCGGGCCACGGGCCTTTTCGGCGCTCTTGTAATCGATACGGTCGCCTTCGAGCATGTTGCCGATGGACGAGCATCCTGCCAGTCCGGCCAGCGCCAGTGCGACGACGATGCTGCGTTGGGTAAGTGTGTACGCGGAGCGGGAGACCGGACGAACGTTATTGCTATTAGTCATATCGTTACTAGTGAAAGCGGAATCGGATTTCAGGAGACCTGCGCCAAAACGGCCAAGCCGATCAGTTTAAGACGCCAGACTCGCGCAGGGCAGCGCGCACGGTGTCGTGGAAGGACTCGCCCAGCGGCGCCAGCGGCAGGCGCATGCCCGACGGGATCAGACCCATCTCCTGCATGGCCCACTTGACCGGCACCGGGTTGGGTTCGACGAAGAGCTTGTTGTGCAGCGGCAGCAGCTTGTTGTTCAGTTCCACGGCACGGGCGATGTTGCCGCTCATGGCGGCCACGCACAGCTCGTGCATGTCGCGCGGGGCGACGTTGGCCGTCACCGAGATGTTGCCGGCGCCGCCATACAGCATCAAGGCGATGGCGGTGGCGTCGTCACCGGAGTAGACCGCGAAGTCCTTGGGAGCCAGGCGGATCAGGTCGGTGCCGCGGCCGATGTTGCCGGTGGCATCCTTCACGCCCACGATGCCCTTGACCTGCGCCAGGCGCAGGATGGTCTCGTTGCTCATGTCTGCGACCGTACGGCCGGGCACGTTGTACAGGATCACCGGCAGATCCACCGCTTCGGCGATGGTCTTGAAGTGCAGGTACATGCCTTCCTGGGTCGGACGGTTGTAGTAAGGCACCACCTGCAGCGAGGCGTCGGCGCCGACCTTCTTGGCGAAGGCGGTCAGCTCGATGGCTTCGGCAGTGGAATTGCCGCCGGTACCGGCGATGATGGGGATGCGTTTGGCCGTGTGCTCGACCGCGACCTTGATCAGTTCGCAGTGCTCTTCCATCGAGACGGTGGGCGATTCGCCGGTGGTACCGACGATGACGATGCTGTCGGTTCCCTCGGCGATATGCCAGTCGATCAGCTTGCGCAGGCCATCGTAGTCGAGGCTGCCGTCCGGATGCATGGGAGTGACGATTGCAACAATGCTACCCTTGATCATGGTGTGCGTATGTAAGGTGGTGGTCAGAATAAAGGCCTGATTGTAGCGGATAGACGCCTCATCAGGTCAATTTGCGGCTGCCAGAGATGAAAGCGGACGTAAAAAAAACCGGAGAGCCCGCCCCTGCGGGCCCCGCGACGGCCTGCAACCCGCTTGCCGCTGGTCAATAACCCAGCCCCATGGCTTCGCGCACGTCGCGCATGGTATCCTGGGCCAGCTTGCGCGCCTTGTCGCAGCCATCGGCGACGATGGCGCGCACCAGCGAAGGATCGTCCAGGTAAGGCTGCGCACGTTCCAGCATCGGCTGCTGCTCCTGCAGGATGGCATCGATCACCGGTTGCTTGCACTCCAGGCAACCGATCCCGGCCGAACGGCAGCCCTTGGCTGCCCATTCCTTAACTTCCGGGGTGGAATAAACCTGGTGGAATTGCCAGACCGGGCATTTGTCCGGATCGCCCGGATCGCTGCGGCGCACGCGCTGCGGGTCGGTCGGCATGGTCTTGACCTTCTTGGTGACCGAAGCGGCATCTTCACGCAGGGCGATGGCGTTGCCGTAGCTCTTGGACATCTTGGCCCCATCCAGCCCCGGCAGGCGCGAGGCCTCGGTCAGCATGGCCTGCGGCTCGGTGAGGATCAATTTGCGGCTGCCTTCGAGGTAGCCGAACAAACGTTCACGATCGATCATCGACAGGTTCTGGGCATCGTCCAGCATGGCCTTGGCCTGTTCCAATGCTTCATCGTCGCCCTTTTCCTGGAATTGCGTGCGCAGTTCCAGATACAGCTTGGCGCGCTTGCTGCCCAGCTTCTTGGTGGCGGCCAGGGCCTTTTCCTCGAAGCCTTTTTCCTTGCCGTACAGGTGATTAAAGCGGCGCGCGATCTCGCGCATGATCTCGATGTGCGGCACCTGGTCCTCACCTACCGGCACCTGGCTGGCGCGGTAGATCAGCACGTCGGCCGCCTGCAGCAGCGGATAGCCCAGGAAGCCGTAGGTGGCCAGGTCGCGATCGGCCAGCTTTTCCTGCTGGTCCTTGTAGGTCGGCACGCGTTCCAGCCAGCCCAGCGGGGTGGCCATGGACAGCAGCAGATGCAGCTCGGCATGCTCGGGCACGCGCGACTGGATGAACAGCGTGGCCTGGGAGGGATCAACCCCGGCGGCGAGCCAGTCGATCACCATTTCCCAGGTGCTGGTCTCGATCACGGAGGGATCGTCGTAATGGGTGGTCAGCGCGTGCCAGTCGGCCACGAAGAACAGGCAGGGCAGCTCGGATTGCAGCTTGACCCAGTTCTTCAGGGCACCGTGATAGTGGCCCAGGTGCAGCGCGCCCGTGGGGCGCATGCCGGAGACGACGCGGTCAGGATACATGGCGTTTGACGTTGGTTGGCAGGTGGCGGTTCGACATGAACAGGATCAGCGACATGAAGGATCAGAACAGCAAGGTGATGGGGAAGGTAATGAGCTGCAGCAGCTTGCCGGCCACATACATCACGGGGGCCATCCACCAGGCGTAAATCACCTTGAGCAGCACCAGCGCCATGACGATGAAGAAGCCATAGGGCTCGATCTGGGCGAATTTATACGCATATTTGTTCGGCAACAAGCTGGTGAGGATACGCCCGCCATCCAGCGGCGGAATCGGGAACAGGTTGAAGGCGAACATCACCAGGTTGGTCAGCACCCCTGCCCTGGCCATCAGTGTGAAGAATTCTTCCTGCACCCCGCCCAGCGCCAGGGCATAGATGGCCAGCATCCACAGCAGTGCCATGAAGAAATTGGCAGCGGGACCGGCCAGCGAGACCCAGGCCATGTCGCGCTTGGGCTTGCGCAGGTGGCCGAAGTTGATCGGTACCGGTTTGGCGTAGCCGAACAGGAAAGCGCCATTGGTGGCGAAGTACAGCATGATGGGAATGAGGATGGTGCCGAAGGGATCGATGTGCTTGAGCGGGTTGAGGCTCATGCGCCCCATCGAATACGCCGTGGTATCCCCGAAAAACTTGGCCGCATAGGCATGGGCCGCCTCGTGCAGGGTGATGGCGAAGAGCACGGGCAGCGCGTAAACCGCGACGGTCTGGATGAGTTCATTCATGGGCGGGGATTTTAGCAGAGGGACAACGAACTGCCCCGGATTCGCTCGGGGCCGCTTCCGCTGGCCGGATGTGGGTGAACAAAAACTCGCTCAGGCAGCCTGCAAACCGAAGATGCCTGCATCTCCCCTGCCCTGGCGCACCAGCACGGGTTCATTGTCATCGGTGAGATCGATCACGGTGGTCGGCTCCAGGCTGCAGGCACCGCTGTCGATGACCAGTTCGATCTGCTTTTCCAGATGGCTGCGGATGTCTTCGGCGCTGGTCAGCGGCAGGTCTTCGTCCGGCAGGATCAGGGTGGTACCCAGCAGCGGCTGGCCCAGTTCTTCCAGCAGCATGTGGGCGATGCGGTTCTCCGGCACGCGCAGGCCGATGGTCTTGCGCGAGGGGTGCGAGAGGCGGCGCGGCACTTCCTTGGTGGCTTCCAGGATGAAGGTATAGGCACCGGGCGTAGCGGCCTTCAGCAGGCGGTACTGGCGGTTGTCCACCTTGGCGTACAGGGCGATCTCGGAGAGGTCGCGGCACAGCAGGGTCAGGTGGTGCTTGTCGTCCACGCCACGGATGCGGCGCACGCGTTCCACGGCATCCTTGTTGTCCAGCTGGCAGACCAGCGCATAACAGGAGTCGGTGGGCAAAGCCACCAGGCCGCCCTTGTGGATGATCTGCGCGGCTTGCTTGATCAGGCGCAGTTGCGGGTTGTCGGGGTGAATCTCGAAAAACTGGCTCATGATGCGGTTTCCGTTTCCAATCCAAATCCAAATCGTAAAAAGCACAACGGCGGTGTCGCCACCGCCGTTGTCGCTGCCCGCCGGGCTTAGCGCTGGCCGCGCAGGGCGGCGATGCGCTGTTCCAGCGGCGGGTGTGTCGAGAACAGCTCCATGATGCCGGGCTTGTCGCTGATGCCCAGGGCCGCCATGTTCTGCGGCAGGCCTTCCGGCGAAAAGCCGCCCAGGCGCGCCAAGGCATTGATCATCGGCTGGGGCGTGCCCAAGAGGCGCGCCGCACCGGCATCGGCCCGGAATTCACGATGGCGCGAGAACCAGGCCACGATGATCGAGGCACCGATACCGAAGACGATCTGGCACACCATCACCGTCACCATGTAGCCAATGCCGGGGCCGGAAGACTCGTTGTTGCGGCGCAGGGCCGAATCCACGAAATAGCCGACCACCCGCGACAGGAACACCACGAAGGTGTTCACCACGCCCTGAATCAGGGTCATGGTGACCATGTCGCCGTTGGCGATGTGAGCCACCTCGTGGCCCAGCACGGCTTCCACTTCGTCCTGCGTCATGCCCTGCAGCAGGCCGGTGGAGACCGCCACCAGGGCCGAATCCCGGAAGGCACCGGTGGCAAAGGCATTGGGTTCGCCGTCATAGACCGCCACTTCCGGCATGCCGATGCCGGCGCGCTGGGCCAGCTTGCCCACGGTCTGCAGCAGCCAGGCTTCGGTACCGTTCATGGGCGTTTCGATCACGCGCGCGCCGGTGGACCACTTGGCCATGCTCTTGCTCATCAGCAAGGAGATGATCGATCCGGTGAAGCCGACCACCAGCGAGAACACCATCAGCATCGGCAGGTTCAGGCCGGAACGAGTGAGGAAGCGATCCACGCCCAGGAGGGAGAGGATCACGCTCATCACCACCAGCACGGCGATGTTGGTGGCGATAAACAGCAGGATGCGTTTCATCGGGGAAAACTCCTATCGGAAAAGTGGTTATTAGATAGGAATCGCCCTGCTGAATTCAAGAGCTTCACAGCCCCCAGTCATGCCAGACCGGCTTGACCCCGGTGGGCAGAGGCGGCAATCCCCCGAGGTCCATGCGCGACTCGCCCGGACCGTGGAAATCCGAGCCCATCGAGGCCAGAAAGCCGTAGCTGCGCGCCACCTGGGCGTATTCCTGGTACTGCTCCGGCGTATGGCTGCCGGTATTGACTTCGATGGCCGCACCGCCCAGTTGCTTGAACTCGTCGAACAATGCGCCGAACTGGGTCTGGGTGTACTTGTAGCGCCCCGGATGGGCGATCACCGCCACCCCGCCGGCGCCGCGGATCCAGCGCACCGACTCTTCCAGCGTAGCCCAGCGGTGCGGCACGTACCCGGGCTTGCCTTCGGTGAGGTAGTTGGCGAAGACTTCCTTGGTATCGCAGCAGGTGCCGCATTCGACCAGGTAGCGCGCGAAGTGCGTGCGCGAGATCAGGTCGGGATTGCCCACGTGCTTCAACGCGCCTTCATACGCGCCGCAGATGCCGTGACGATCCAGCGCCTCGGCGATCTCGCGGGCGCGGCGTTCGCGGCCGTTGCGGGTGGCGGCAAGGCCGTCGACCAGGGCCTGGTTGGTCTCGTCGATACGCAAGCCTACGATATGCACCGTATGCCCGGCCCAGGTGACCGAAATTTCCACGCCCGCCACATGTTCCATGCCCAGCGCGCGCGCAGCCGCCCGGGCGCGTGCCACGCCGCCCACTTCATCGTGGTCGGTCAGCGCCCACACGCCCACGCCGTTGGCCTTGGCGCGCGCGGCCACCTCTTCCGGCGGCAGCAGGCCGTCGGAGACGTTGGAATGGCAATGCAGATCGAACTTGAGTTCAGACATAGGAAGTCGCAATGACCTCATCGACCGCGCCGGTCGCTTGTGGCTGCCGTCGGTCAGGGAGGTCCGGGTGATTGGAATGCGTCCATTTTACGCGCTTGGTGCCGACCCCGCACTGCACCGCACGATGCGGCCAGCCTCAGGCCGGCTGCTGCAGGAAAGCCTCGATCAGTTGTGCCAGCCGCTCGGGCTGGTCGTGATGCAGCATGTGGCCGGCGTCGGCGATCATCTCCACCTGCGTCTTGGGGATACAGGCGATGCGGCGGTCGATTTCTTCACGTTTCAACGAGGCCGGACCGAAGAAACGCCAGATATCGCTGTCTATCGCCTCGATCCACAGCACCGGGGCGGTGATGCGGCTCCAGCAGGCCATCATTTCATCGACCCGGTACAGGATGGGGCTGACCTGCTTGTGGGCCGGATCGCCGAGGATCTGCCACAGGCCGCTCTCATCCTGCTGCGCCCAATGCTGGGCCAGGAAACCGGCGCGTTCGTCCGAGAGGCGCGCATTGTTCTTCTGCAGCCGTGCGGCCACTTCTTCGAGCGTCTCGTACCCGCGCAGCACGGGACGATTCTTCATCTCGTCCAGCCATTGCGTGAAGCGTCCCGGCGCCTGCTCCGGCTTGGCCGTGGGCAGGCCGATGCCTTCCAGGTTCACCAGTCGCTTGATGCGCTGGGGGCGCACGCCCGCATACAGGCTCACCACATTGCCGCCCATGCTGTGGCCGAGCAGGTTGATGGCCTCCTCACCGGCGTAGTGGTCAAGGATGGCATCGAGGTCGGCCAGGTAATCGGGGAACCAGTAGGACTGCGCCGGGGCCCGCTCGGTCAGGCCGAAACCGCGCCAGTCGGGGGCGATCACGTGCCACTCCGCTTGCAGGGCATCGACCATGAACTGGAACGAGGCCGACATATCCATCCAGCCGTGCATCATGAAGATCTTGGGGGCCTGCGGGTCGCCCCAGTGGCGCACGTGGTAGCGCAGGCCGCGCACGTCGAGGAATTCGGAACGGGAGATTTTCTGGGCGATGGTTTGGCGCATGGCTTGTCTTTTTGTCGGTACGGCGGGGCGGAACGAAGGATCAAGCCGCAAAGTATAGACAAAAGTGAACGATCGTGCGTCCGCCCTGCCCCGCAAGCCGTATCAGGAAAGGAAACGGCTGAGATCGAAGGTGGAGGTATGACCGATCTGGTCGAAGTTCTGCTCCAGCCATTCCGAGGCCCGCTCGCG
>NZ_DBIC01000336.1:0-3222 GCF_002296545.1 Herbaspirillum sp. UBA812
TCGCCCAGCGAAGTGATCGCCTTCCTGGAAGACCTGGGCCAGCGCGCCCGGCCCTTCGGCCAGAAGGACTATGAAGAACTGAAGACCTTCGCCCGTGAAAAGCTGGGCCTGGACGAACTGAAGGCCTGGGACAGCACCTATGCCTCCGAAAAACTGCGCGAGCAGCGCTACGCCTTCTCGGAACAGGAAGTGAAGCAATATTTCCCCGAGCCCAAGGTGGTTGGCGGCCTGTTCCAGGTGGCGCAGCAGCTCTTCGGCGTGCAGATCAAGCCCGATACCGCGCCGGTGTGGCACAAGGATGTGAAGTTTTACCGCATCGAGCGTGATGGCCAGCTGGTGGGCCAGTTCTACCTGGACCTGTATGCCCGCTCCGGCAAGCGCGGCGGCGCCTGGATGGATGACGCCCGCGCCCGCCGCCTGACTGCGCAAGGCGTGCAAACCCCGATCGCCTACCTGGTCTGCAATTTCACCGAACCCGCGGTAGTCGATGGCGTGGCCAAGCCGGCCCTGTTCACGCACGATGAAGTGATCACCCTCTTCCACGAATTCGGCCATGGCCTGCATCACATGCTGACGCAAGTCGATGAAGTGGGCGTGTCCGGCATTTCCGGCGTGGAGTGGGATGCGGTGGAACTGCCCTCGCAGTTCATGGAAAACTTCTGCTGGGAATGGGATGTGCTGCAGCAGCTGACCGCGCATGCTGAGACCGGCGAGCCGCTGCCGCGCGCGCTGTATGACAAGATGATCGCCGCCAAGAACTTCCAGTCCGGCCTGCAGATGCTGCGCCAGGTGGAGTTTTCGCTGTTCGACATGCTGATCCACCACGAATATGAAGCTGGTGGCCAGCAAACCGTGCAGCAGCTGCTCGACAGCGTGCGTGACCGCGTTGCCGTCATCCGCCCGCCGGAATTCAACCGCTTCCAGCATTCCTTCTCGCACATCTTCGCAGGCGGGTATGCGGCGGGATACTACAGCTACAAGTGGGCTGAAGTGCTGTCGGCGGATGCGTACAGTGCCTTTGAGGAAGCGGCTGCCGGCAGCGGCAATGTGATCTCGCTGGAAACCGGTCGCCGCTTCCAGCAGGAAATCCTGGCTGTGGGTGGTTCACGTCCGGCCATTGAGTCCTTCAAGGCGTTTCGCGGGCGGGAGCCGAGCATTGATGCGCTGCTGCGGCATAGCGGGATGGCAGCATAAGCGGGACACTTCCTGCATGCAATAACACCCTGCGCTTTTGTTCACACATTGCCGTTGAGCCTGAGGCTCAACGGCATTTTTCTTGAACTTCTACTGCATCCATCGAACAGGGCTAGATATCTGGCCAGATTAAAAAGGCGGAGCGGGAGGGTCGTTATAGGTCTCATCAATTCGCGCTCCCTTCGCGCGCCATTCCCTTTCAGCCCGCTGACGCTGTTGCTGCGACTCCTTGAGGACACCAGGAAGCAAGTCCTTCCAGCGCTCCCGGTCTTTTGGCGCGACATACGTTCGGAAATGCTGGTTTTCCCCCATCACCGTATAGGTCAGCAAATAAGAACCCGGCTTGACCGGGTCGCGCAGACTAGCCTCTCGTTTGAACGCCACCGCCAGATAGACGTGATCAGCATAAAACGTCCATTTGGAAAGATCCTCGAGTGCCATCCACTCAGTGAACGTTGGCTCGTAATCAGGATCGAGACTGCTGGCCGACGAATTTTTCACTACATAGTCCAGCCGTTGCGCCCCCCGGATTCTCGGGTCATCACGTTCAATGAAGGGTGTCCAGCCCGCCTTGCGGATTGCTTGCAAGAGAGCGAAGAGCTTCTGGCGCGCTTCGTCATGTCCGATCAAGTCCGGGGCGGTGATGCCAGCGAACACTTCATACTGGACGATTCCTTCCGCAGGAGCTAGAGACTCCGCCATGCCTTGAAAGCCCAGCACGTAAGGTATCGTGAACGAGTACTTGCCATGGGCAATCGTGACGGAGCCAGGATTGTGCTGAGCCCAATGCGCCGTGTAGAAATTCACACCTGGCCCCTGCTGGGTCACGTTGATCTGTCCGGCATTGTCACGGAGCAGCTTTTCTGGCGACTCATTGATGGAAATAGTAAGAGATGACATAGGGTGGCGTTCGGGAGATGACGGCGTGCAAGCCGAGAGCAAACAGGCAAGGTACGCGAAAGCGAAAACGAATTTCATGGTTCAGAAGGGCGGCGCAAAGACCGGATCCGAGTCCAGTCCGGCATCGGACAAGTTGACCCACCCGGCGATGGTATTGAGTTCATTTTCCATATAAGCGGATTCTGTTTGCATGAGGTGATGAAACCGGTTCGCTGCAGCGGAAATCCAGGCCATCCGGCTTTTCAAGTTCTCGAGGACGGTATCATCAGGCGCGATCGATTTGCGCAAGGCACTGCGGGTATCGCACGCGTGATTGAAAACCAGTTGCAAATCAGGGCTGGCCCACTGGATCAGCGCGCAGCGCTGACGCTCCACCCACTTGGAGAAATCAGGGTCCTCATAAATCAGTGGCTGAAGGATGACGCCTTGTTCATGATCCGCGATGGCCAACAGATTTGCCATCTGGATCGCCGGACGTTTGGAAGGATTCTTTTGCGTTTCGAATTCTTTGGTCTTCTGGAATGCACGCTTGATGTGAGTGCATTCGCTCATATTCTTGATCTTTGGGAGCGCCTCATCTTTCCACGGATAAAAATTCATTTGAGCTTGAACTGGCTTCAGGTACTGGGCAGCATTGCGTTGATTGACGCACAGATCAAAGCTCTGCGGATATTTATTATAGTAATAGTGCCAACCGCTGATGTCATAGAACAGCCAGAGATTACCTTTAGCCAGACCCTGGAAGACGGTTTGAAGCATCTCCACACGCAGCATGTCCAAGGAGCAGGCGACCGTTTTACTGGCAAACGCGCCCAGGGCCATCCAATAGTGCCGTCCTTTGAGGTCGGCATTGCCACCGTCTTCGGTTTCTAGGTAAAAGCGAGCATAGGTCGCTGCAATGCGCTTGGCCCGAGTGCTATAGGCCTGCAATATTTTCCCCTTGCCTTTGCCGACCAATTCACACATACGGATCGTGCTGAATTGCTGAACGATCGACCACATTCCGTTGCAATCACAGCGCACGTCGACGCAGGATTTTTCCCTGCTATTGGTTTGCGCTACAGTCTTGACCAGATCGCCCATGGAGAACCTCTTTCATGTTATCAGCCCATCTCCTGGCGGCGTGGC
>NZ_DBIC01000075.1:0-21830 GCF_002296545.1 Herbaspirillum sp. UBA812
AACGACTTGGAAGCCACCATCGTGGTCGCGTTGACGGTGAAGCCGTTGGACGTGACGGTGATGCCGTTGGTGGTTTCCAGCGTGCGGGTGCCGGCGGCGACGGTGTGCAGCGACGATGCTGCGGCCATGCCTTCGAACCATTCCTCGCTGATCCGATCGGTCAGGTTGTGGAAGCGCACGACGCGCGGGACGAAGCCCAGGGTGATGGTCAGCGCAGCTGCGGCGCCTGCATCCGTCACGAGCTGGCCGACCGCGTGATTGCGGACCTGGCTCGCCGATTGGGTGTTGGTAGTGACAGCCATGATTTCTCCTTGAAGATGAGATGACTGGCCCGGCGAACCGGGCCGGCCTGATTACAGGGAAGCTGCCGATTCCAGACGGATCATCCAGGAGTCGTTCAGGATCTTGGTGGTGGTGGTCGCCTTCCAGCCCACAGTCGAGCGTTGTTCCAGCGGGTCGGCAGTGCCGGCCGAGCCCAGTTGCTTGACGTAGGTGTTCAGTGCCTGGCCCGACAGTGGGCAGACGCCGTAGGCGTTGTCAGCGATGAACAGGGTCACGTACACGTCGTAGTTGGAACCGTTGTTCTTGTAGGTGGTGGTGCCAGAAGCGCCAGCGCCCGGGAAGATCTTGCAGTTGGTGGACGAGATGAAGCGGATGTTCTTGTAGGCGCCGATTTCGTCTTCCAGCACGCCTTCCTGGCTGCCGTAGTCGGACACGGAACGGTAGCCGGTGATCTGCTCCAGATCGAATTCCACATCCGGATGCACCAGGGCAATGAAGCCCTTGCGGACGGATGCGGTGCCGATCTTGTCGGTGGGCAGAATCATGTTCTTGACGAACTTGGCGTTCTGCACCTTCAGGAAGCGGATCACACGGTCCAGGTCGGCCGCTTGGATCTTGTTGTTCACGGCTGCGCGGTTGGCCACCAGGTTGGCGTAAGCCGCGTTGGTACCTGCCACCAGCACGTCGCGGCGCGCTTGATCGATGGTGGTGCCGGCCTGGTCACCCAGCACATCGGTTGCTTCGGTCACCACGGCGTCCTGGTTGGTCATGGAAACCATGTCGGTCAGGGTCACGTAGTCGCCGTACTGGGCCAGCGTGGCCAGCAGGTCGGTGACGGTCAGGGACGAGCCCGACGGGGTGACGCCTTCAACCAGCGGCGTGGAAGCCGGAGCCAGCTGCGAGTAGCGGCGGAACTTGATCTGGTTGCCGTTTCGCTGGGCGATGGGGCGCAGTTGGCCGAAGCGGCCATGCACTTCCGACGGCTGTGCGCGCATCAGCAGATTGCGGTCATAGAAAGCCTGCACGCCAGGCGGCAGGGTGCTCAGGGTGGTATTTGCCATGATGAACTCCTATCAAAAATCTTAAAAACCCTTCACCTTTTGCGCCATCTTGGCGAACTCGGCGTCGGACATGTTCCACATGCGATCGACCTCCTTTTTCACGTCATCTTCTGGCGCCCGTTGGGTAGTGCCGGAAGACGATGCGCCAGGGACGGACATCGCTGATTTCTTTGCCTGCTGGGCAGCCGCTTGTGCAAACCGCTGCCCAACCTGCCGCTCTTTCAAAGCCAGTTTTTCTTCTGTGACGACACGGATAACCTCCAGCGGGTCATTCCAGGATTCGCCCATCTCTTGCATCTTCTTGCTCAAGTTGGCCACCAGCGGGTCATCGTTCGGCAGACTGAAAATGCCCGGGTGAACCTTTTCAACCTGCGCCAACCATGCAGCGTGCTGCTCCTCGGCCGGATTCTGCTTGGCCGTATCACCAACGACATGGCGGATCGCCTGCTCAAGTTCCGGAGCTTGGTCCAGAATCTGAGGGCGCGATGCCAATCGCTGCTGCTGTTCGCGTTCGCGGCGAAGCTGTGCCAGTTCCTGGGCGTTCTTGGTACCCCATGCTTGGGTGTCCTTGATCGCCTTTTCGGTCTTGGCCAAACGTTCGCGCAACTGCTCGACGCTTTCCTCCTCCTTGGGGGGCTCGACTACTTCGCCTTCCTTCGGAGGTTCCGTTTCCTTGGGCAATTCGACTTGGGCGGTGGCCGGTGCGGTAGTGGGCGCTGTCTTGGCAGCATCCGCCGCATTGAGCCGTTCCATCTCGGCGTCGTATTCCTTCTGGTATGCCAACTGGTCCTGCTGTTCCTGTGTCAACTCAGACATATTTCTCGCTCCTATGGGTCGGCAGTGCCGATAGTCCACTCATCATCAAAAATCCGGGTCCCCTTGGGATAGTCCGGCTTCCAACTGCTCCATCTCTGACTTGAGATGCAGCGGTAAATCCAGAAGTGCTCGCAGCGCCTTGATGCCGCCGCGCGCCTCTTCATCATTCCTTTCGATCAAGATGTCCATGCGCTCCTTGATCATCACCACGATCTCTTCTTGCAGAGATGAGATGCTCGGTGCGATCTTTTGGAACCTGGCACTCAGCGCCTTGAATTCCTCACTCTTTTCCACAGCTTCCTCATAAAGGTCATCGCGCATGGCCCGCGAAGTGGCTGAATTCTTAGCTCTTGGCTGATCCGTAATACAGGTTGGCCCAGTCCAGCACCTGCGCGATCTGCTGCGCGGTCAGCACGCCCGAATACTTCAGGACGCGGTGAACTTGGCCGGTGTGGAACAGCGAATTTGCGTTCGAAGCACGGCGCGCGCCCAGTGTGGTATGCGTCAGGGTCGATGGCAGCGCAACAGAAGATGCGTTCACGTAGGCATTCGGGCTGTCCATATACAGCGTGCCGGGCACTGAGCCGCTGGCATACGTGCCGATGGCGCAGTGCAAGTTGGTATCGTTGCCCTTGAAGGATTGGCCATCGGACGATGCTGCACTGCTGGCACGCCGGGAGACAATGCCTCCATTCGCATCAGGGCCAATCTTGAGAATCTGCTGACGATTTGCCGTGGTTCCAGATGCTTGGTCGTCCTCGCAGAAGACAGCTGTGTTTGCGCCAAGAGCCGCGCCAGCCGAGCTGAAGATGACGATTTGCGTTCCGCCGATGCTGGCCGATGCCGCCTGCAGGTATTGCGAAGAGCTTCCCAGGAAATCGGCCACATAGCGGCCACTGGATGCCAGAACACGGTTCGGGCCAGTGCCGCCGCCGTTCGCCAGCGCCAGAGCGGTGCTGTCTGCGCCGGCCAGGTTGGTAATCTGCGTGCTGCTCAGGGTGACCGTGGATGTATTGTCCGGGTCCCACGAAGCGGCCAGGGTCGGCGAGCCGGTCAGGGTCGGAGCTGCCACACCTGTGCCGGCAGTCAGCGCAACGCATGCCAGCTGTGCTGTCGCAGTCTGGCCAACGCTGTTCGTGATGGTCACGGTGATGCGCCCTGCGCTGGCAACGCTCACGGTGCCGGTAATCAGACCGGTGTTGTCGTCATAGCTCAGACCAGCAGGCAGGCCCGAAACGGTGATGGTCTTCGCACGCTGGCCGGAGCTGTTCGTCACCAGCGCGCCGCAGTCGCACACCGCATACAGGTCGAACGAATAGGCCTGGCCGACGGTGACGTTTGCGATGCGGTCCACGGTGGCGCGCGGGCCAACCTGCAGCACGATGCGATGCGGGCGGCAAGTGCTGCCGGCCACGTTCACGATGCGGTTGATGATGGTCTGCCCGGCCTTGTCGCTGACGGTTCCGCTCAGGGTGCGCGTGCCGCTGTTGTAGCTGACGCCCGTGGGAAGGATATTCCAGCCGCCGTTAATGTTACCGGAAGGCTCGTTCACTTCCATCTGAGCGCCTTCGATATACTCGTTTGCGCCGACATCGGTGCCCCACAGATCCACGGAAGCAGGCAGCACAAAGGAAAATGCTTGTCCGAAGTTCACCTGCTGCACGATGGCCGGTAAGCGTGGGACAAAGTTGCCTCTGCTGCTGCGCGCAACCATCACATAATCCACGTCCAAGACCGCGCCGGTGTCGCCAGCAGCATCCCAGGTCGATTGGTTGTATGGATCTTCCGGGAAATCAGCGGCGTGGCTGCTGATGATGAAGCGGAACGGCCGCGCCGTATTGATGCCAGTAGGCCCTTGCGTGGCGTTCAAAACTCCATCCAGCCAGAAGTAAATCTTGCCGTCAGCGGCTACTTCGATACCGAACTTTCGCTGCACGCCGCTGTTGTTGTCGGTAATCGTCGTGCCGACCGTCGCAGTAGCGCCAGAACCACTCGTCCATACGTAGTTTGCGGGATAGAAGCCGTTCGCATTCCCTTCCCAGTCAATCTCTTGGCCGTTGAACGAGTGCAGCAGATTGCCTTGCAACAGCCATGCAGTCGGGTGCCAGCCATTAAGACGGCTCGCACCACCATTTTGTAGGCGCGCCATGCTGCATTCGAAGTAAAACGGGGCGGTCATGTAGAGCGCGGTGGCACTGTCGATGATCGAGGCCTGCACAGGCAAATTCGAAGTGTCCTGATAGGTCAGCTTCTCAGCTGATGTAGCGCGGCGCGCCTTCAGTTTCAGGCGGCCGGCGGCCTGCACGATGGAATCTGCATATGATGCAACAGCATTGCCGCGGTTCACGTCGTTGAATCCGGTATGCCACGGATCGACATCGTAGACCTTCAGCAGGATGGAGCCGCCAGTGGCCGCACGCGTGCCCTGGCCAGTGCCAGACAGCTGGTACGTGCGAACAGGCGCATATTTCCCCAGAGGCTTTGCAGGCGTGATGATGTCGAGCGAGCCGTTGAAGTCATCGCCATCGCTGACCGTGTACGAACGGCCGCCGAGCGTCAGCGCAGCGCCGATCTGGTACGGGCCGATGTTGCTGGAATATCCCGACGTGTACGCGCCGCTGGCCTTGGTGAAAGCAGACTGCACCGCCTGCCACACGCCGCCCTTCTTCAGGTAGATGGCCTGTACAGTCTGATATGAACCGCCTTTTTTAACGCTAATTGGCATGATTAGCTCGCGGTTTGGATCCAGAGGAGTTCACCATCCGCAGTGCCGTCGTTGTTGTTGGGCGCGGCCGGTGTGATGAAAAGCTTGGTGATGCTGCTGTCGGTGATGCCGTAGCTGCCGCGATGCTCGCTGGCACGCAGTCGGATGACGCCAGGGGTGGCATACGGGCCAAAGGTGGTTTCGGTGCGCGTGGTAGCGATGAGGCCAGGCGACAGGCCAAGGCCGGACACGGCATAGACCTCGTTCAGCACGCCGCGCACGGTCAGGCGCTGATCGATCCCGAGTTGGACGATAGCATCATTGCCGGCTTCGAAGATGTTCATTTATGCACCTGGTTGCTGTTGGTCAATTTGCTGGGCTGTCGGATCCGGCTGCATTTCTTGCTGCGGCTCAAAATACGGCTGCTGCGCCATCTCTTGAGGCATCGGCATGGGCGGCGGCATATCCATGGGCATGCTCATCTGCATCGGAGCTGGTGGCGCGACATCAGGACTGGCGACTGCCTGATCCGCGACGTTCAGCGCAAGCGCTGCCTGGATCTGTGGTGGCAGAAGGCTCACGATCAGCTTCAGGCGATCGGTCTCAGCCTTGTAGCCGTTGATCTCGTTTTGCATCTGCGCCTTGGCGAGCTCGATCTCGTTGCGTGCCTGCAGCTTGTCTACCTCAGCCGACGCGTTCTGCAGCGCCTGGCCCATCTGCTGCACCTGCTGCTGGAGCTGTTGCATCTGGGCCTTGACCTGCGGCGGGATGTTCTGGCCGTCTTCATCCTTCAGAACAGGGCTTTCCCGGCCGATCTCCATGTAATCCCACATCTGCTCGACCAGCTCGCGCACATCGATCACAGCGGCAGTCTGCGGATTGGAAAGGGCGAACTGAGCGAAGGCGCGCAGCTTGTTGGTCAGCACTTCTTTCTGCATGAAAGAGGCCGTACCGGTGGCCTTCCACTCCATGAAGGAGGATTTCCCGAAGTTCTTGATGGTCTGCCAGACCTCTGCGGCCTTGTCGCCATGGATGCGCCGCACGGTCTCGGCTTCCAGATATTTCAGGTTCCAGTCAATCAGGCACTCGATGATCGGCTCGATCCAGCAGGTGTCGATGTTCTGGATCACCTCCTTGAGCGGCAGCGAAGACGCTGACATGATCATGCTGATGCCGCTGGCGGTCTTGTTCAGATTGCTGGCGTCATCACCCTGGGTGTATTTGGTGATGGCCGTGTCGTCATCGCTCATCTGCTCGGACAGCTGAACCACGCTCAACCATCCCTGGGTGATGTCAGGCTCGACATGGTCGATCAGCGCATTCTTCCGCTCATCTGGCGTCAGGCCAGGCTTGAAATGGTAGACCTTGCCGGGGAACTTGCGGAAGTCCTCGGTAGGCAGGAACTTGGAGCGGTCAACGCTCTTGGTCCCCAGCAGTGCCATGCCCTTGCCTTCCATGAACAGGCGCACGGCCGCGTTGATGATTTTCTGATGAGGCATGTTGTTTTCGGCCACGCCGACGCCCCATACTTCCTCTTCCTCGTCCTCGTAGACCGCGCGCATGGTGCCGCAATGGCACGACCAGGGCATCGGGTCGACCTTGACCACGACGCCGCCGGCCATGATCACGATGGCGTCAACCATCTCGCCGGTATCTTCCTGCTCAGGCTCGCCGCTTGCGGTCGGCTCCAACTCGCTCTCGCCGTCCATCTGTTCGGAAGGATCGGCCGGCATCAAGTGCGCCGGGATCTTGCCGAAGAAGCGAGCAACCTTGATGCGCTCATTGCGGCGCCAGTAGTCGATATTTGCGCGCATCTCCTGCGCCTGGTCAGAGCCAGTTTCATTGCCACGGTCGCCGGGGCCCTGCAGCGCCTGGTCGATGTTCACGTAGCCAGGCTTGCCGCGCCAAGATGCCACCTGGTGCGGGCTCTCCATGCTGGCCCAGAAACAGCCGAGACCGTCCTTGATCTCGCGTGCATCAGGATCCGGGTACACGTCCAGCGTGTTGCCCAGCTCGAAATACGGGCAGTCGTATTCGTACTCGGTTTCGCGCATCAGCGGGAAGCTGCCGACGGCGGTCTGCACCACTTCCACGCTCACCTCGTTCATCGTTTCACGACGCACGAAGGGACCGAAGACGAAGCCGGTGCCGTACTTGGCCAGCACATTGACGCCCTGCTTCAGCATCGTGCGGAACTTCATCTTTTCCAGCTGCTCGGTGAGGATGTCCTCCATCGTGTCCGCGAAGACCTTGAATTCCTCGTTCACCGGGCTCGTGTCGAAAGGCAACTTGCCATTGCCGAACAGCGCGTCGTTGATCTTGGCGCGTGCCGAGCGCACCTTGTTGCGGGTCGATCCCATGAACAGGCCGGCCGTCTTCTTGGCCTTGGCCGCGCCCGAACCCTTGGTGTCGTTGTCGCGCGGGATGCGCATCACGTCCTGGTAGCAGTCCAACAGCTTCAGCTCCTGCGGCTTGCGGGCCTGGTCCCAATCGGACAGGCGCTTATCAAGCAACTGAGCGAGCGCTGAATATTGGACGTCTTGAGATGCCATCGATGAGCCTTAGAAATAAATTCCGTCTGAGTCTGGTTCTTGCTGGTGGATCGCGTTGGCGAATTCCGATTCCTTCTGGCTGATGGCATAGCGGCGCATCATCCATGCATAGCGAGTTGCGGACATCAAGTCGTCTGCGAGCTTCACAACCTTCCCATCCTTGCGGTGGTAGAGCCTGAACTCTTCAAACCACTCCGACAGGTGCGAAAAGACCTTGAACTTCTTCAGTTGCATGCGCGCCAGGATCTCCTGCAACCCAGCCTCAACACCGTTCGTTCCATCTGGGAACGTTGACCGCTCTGCCATCATGGTCAGTCCGGCCTTCCGGTACTGGTCCGCCAGCTGCTCGCCCGATCCCTTGTCATGCTGCAGGCCGTCATGCGGCCACGCGAAAGGCAACCAGGAAGGCCACTGCTTGAGGGACACGGCGAACATCTGCGGCGTCTGCTCGCGCTGCCGGTGGCAATCCACCACATAGAACGCGTCACTGTCTCGGTCCCACATGCACCGCACGGCGGCGCTAGGGTGGTCCCAGCCAAAGTCGAGTCCTCCGACTTGAGCCCAATGCGATGGAATCTGGAATGGCTCCACGGCGACGATCTCATCGGCCAGCGGATAGATGCGACCAGACCCAAGCGCCGGAACACCCTTCGTTCGCGCATCACGCTCGTGCGCCGGGTAGCTCGCGATAATCGCCTCGCGCTGCTCCTTGGTGTAGTGGAGCGCGTCATAGATGGTCATGCTGGTCACGTGCGTTCCGGGCATCTTGTCCACCATGAAACGCTTGACCGTATTGGTCATCCCCTTGAGCGGGGTAAAAGTCATGTAGTTGATCCCACCCGTAGCGTTGGTCCGGGTCAGGCACTCCATGTAGATGTCTTCATCTGGCTCTTCATCCAGCCAGACCAGGTCGAGCGTCTCGGCCTGGAACTTCTCGCGGCCCTGGTCATAGGACTTGAACCCGATCAGGCTTTCACCGGCCTGCACATCTCCGCCGCCACCATGGCGCACCACAATCGTGTCAATGGCGTCTGCCACCCCACGCTTCAGCGACTTGTCCTTGATGGCATCCTTGGGGATCGCCCCGGTGCCGATATCGTTGAACCTGCCGCACAGCACGCGCTGCACAGAGTCCCGTGTAACTTCACTCGTTTCACTGGCCACCCAGCCGGCCACCGGCTTTTCGAACACTCTGCCTTGCCACCAATCCGGATAACGCCCCGTCAGGTGCATCGCCGTCTCGAACCCAGCCGACCAGGTCTTCCCAAGCTGGTTACCGGCCGATAGCAATCGCTCTCGGAACCTGCTGCCTGCCTCATGAAACTCGGCCTGCTTCGGATACGCAACGTAGTCGCGCAGCTTGTTCTGGCTGTTTCTAGTGGCGAGTTCCGCCTGCATTGCCTTGAGAATCAATAAGGCCTTGGAGGGCTGTAATTCCGGCAATGAGGTCATCGTCTGTCAGGTCTTCCAACGGTCGCTTGATTTCAAGTTCTTTCGGCATCAGGCTGGCCACCACCTTCAGATACTGAGCAGGCGATTGCTTCCGGGTCTGCTCAATGGCCGCTTTCCCGTGGGCGGCAAAGTCCTCAGACAAAGCCTTGAGAAAGTCGCCCTGCAGCCGGTTCCGCGATCCAACAGGCTTCCCGCCAGGGTTCGGCGACACGCCTTTCTGGAATCGGGTCTTGATACCTGCTTCTTTGATCTTCGGATTGGTCATAGCCTTTTTCTGAGGTTTAACTCGCCTTAGCGAGTTACTCATCGAACAGGCTCAACTGTATTGACTTGCTCGCCCGATATGTCGGGCGTTTGCGGGGGGTTTTGATGGTCGGGGCATCGCTTGGCTGTTTCAGGTGAACAGCGGCCCACAGATTGATAAAACTCTCGCCTTTTGAATGCGATGGTTCAACGCCATTGCGCCAGCTTTCGATAGTACTCTTCGGAATTCCAGTGCAGGCAGCCATGGACGAGAACGAGAATCCTCCCGCGATCAATTCGGTGATCAATCGCGGGAAGTCTACGGGAGTGGCCTTGACCTGGATCAACATCAGGTTTTCTTGTTCCAAGGCTTGAACGACATCATTTCCTGAGCATTAGGGAACGTGCCGTCAAAGCAAATTGCACGATCATCAATAGTCAAGAAGGCCGCAGGTTTTTTGACCGGAAACTTCAGAATGCCTTCGGTGATGTATTGATACGGCAGCCCGTGTTTGATAAGCCATTTCTTCATCGCACGGCGGCCGAACCATGACTTGGAACGGCTGGAATAAATGACGACCTCCGGCCCCTTGTATTCTGGCGCCATTGCGCAAATACCGTCCGGGCAAGGCAAATGTTCCATGATCCATTCAATTGCGCCTGGCACTGGATCATCAGGAATGACGCTTACTCCTTTCCAGCCGGATTTGTATGAATGAATGACTCCATCAAAGTCAACGCAGATAATCGGATTACTCATTTCTTCTCCTTTACTTCAGAATGCCCCTGTTTCGCGTCAGATCGAGCCAGGCGCTGTTTTTCTGGCGGGGTAATGGGTAAGGCAGTCTTCCGCTCTTCGCGGCTCCAAAGCCGCAAGAATCGGGTCCGGTTTTTCATGGCTTGCCCATCGGCAATTGAACGATTTCTCCCCCATCGACGATGAAGCCGAGGCGGAAGGCCAGCAGGTCCGCCCAGTACCAGCGATCTGGCCGAAGGTGTGCCGCACGCAGGCGCTTGTCGCGCCGGATCAGCGGTGCCAAGACGAACCGCACGATGATGTAGTTCATGGCTCCCCCCTCCAGGTAACCCAAACCGCGAACCCAAACGCGATGCCGATTGCGGCCATGGCCATGACGATGTCGGTGGCGTCCATCAGACGACTCCCGTCACCGAGTTGCGCGCACCCTGGCACAGGCGCATGAACTTGCCCATGTCGAGCGCCAGCGGCTTGAACTCGGGCGGCGTGCGTGACTGCGCGACGGTCGGCGGAGGTGGCAGGTCCGGAGCTTCTGCAGGCCAGAACGGGTAGCTGTTGTGAAAACCGCCGTTCGGAGTCACGGTGAGCAGGCCATCGCGGCGCATCTGATCCAGCAGCCGCTTGGCCACCGGGAAGCTGCAATGCATGGAGTCCTGCACCTTCTGAAACGTGCTGCCGGGATGCGCCACCAGAAACGCGTGGATGGCTTCGGTGGTGACGAGTGTGCGTGTGCCGCTCATGCTTCCTCCAGTCGCTTGAAAATCTGGCCGTGCCAGTGTTCGGTGTCTACCTGCTGGTGCAGGGCGGTGATGCGGGCTTGCTCGATGGCGCGGAAGTGCGCGGCGACGGCAGCAAGGCTGGGCGGCTTTGGCTGGCGGGAGTGAAAAGCGACTTCAGCTGCCGCGTTCACCTTATCCGCGAAGACCACCAGCGGCGGCGGCGGGTTGCGCAGGTCAATCATGCTGCCTCCAGGGTCCGGAATGGATTTGCCCACAGAGCAGTCACGGCCACACCCAGCGCAGGCCATGCATGGCTGGAAACTCCAAAGAGCGGGCCCGGCTGGCTCTTGGTGCCGATTTGCGGAGTAGCGCCGCCACCAGTTGCCGGAAACATATCGATCAGCGCCTGGCGCACGTTGGGGTCTTTCGCACGCGGCGTGCCGCACAGGTGCAACTTCACGTCTTTGCGATAGACCAGCTCGACAGCTTCGGGCGAGTGAAACGCCTGCTTGAATCGGCCAATCCACACGCAGGTTTCGAAAACCTCCTTGCCCACGGCCATGCCGTAGGAGGCGATCATTTCGATAGCCAAGCGCGGAGAAGTAGCCATCTGGATGCGCTGGAGCATTTCCGCGTTTTGCATCACGCCGCATTCCAGAACCTTGCGGCCGTCGTAGACGACGTATCCGGTCTGCGTGGTGCCGGGGTCGAGGGCGAGGATGTTCATTTGAAAACTTCCGCAATCCGGTTGAGGGCGCTCATGGCTTCACGGGCCAACGCATGGGATCGGTCAGCGCAGTCCGCCATCTCGTTGGCAATGCCAGCAGGGGACGGCGGCTGCCCGGCATCCTTGGCCAAAAGCGCTTGAGGCCCGCAAATCTCATCAGCGAGAGAAATCACGCGCTGCGCAAGTTCATCGCAGCTCGCGAAACTGTTGTACACGCGGTCAACCGGCTTCACGCGAGTGCCGACAATTGCTCCTTGAGACGCTACTTGGTTCAGGTTCATGTGGGCATTGGGCTGGTTCAGATACATCTTTTTCTCCTTTGTTTGCGCTGGGCGCGGGTTACAGTGCGCGCGCCAGGCCGCGGCGCGCGTTCTTGTTGAAGTCGGTGAATTTCTGGCAGTCCGGATCGAACCACAGCGGGATGCGGCCTTCCCAATCGCCGTTGCGGCTCTTGTCGCAGATCAGCAGCGTGTCCGCGTCGTTCTCGTTGACCTGCTTGCCGGCGTCACGCTCGCGCTCCTTGCGCTTGTTGCGCCAGCAGATCAGCACGTTGTCAACCAGGTCGGAAATCGCGCCGCTGCCGCTGATGTCCATGCGGGTCGGCACCTTCTCGTCGCCTTCACCCTTCTTGAGGTGCACCACCAGGTGGATGTGGATGTTCAGATCGCGGGCAATGACGGTCAGCATGTCGACGAAGTCCTTCTGGCCGTTGTAGTCGTCGGTGCCGCGGACGCACTTCATGAGCGAGTCGACCGCGAAATGCTGAATGCCCAGCTTGTCGACGCAGTACCGGATGACAGCGCGCAGCTTCTTGCCCTCGATGTTCCCCTGCTGGTCGTACACGTACAGGCTCTTCTCGGTCTTGGCGACGAATGCCTGCACTTCGGCCGGCTGCGGCCAGCGCTTGCCGGTGCACTGGCGGATCATCCGGGAGGCAGTCTTGCGCGGCTTCATTTCGGCGCTGGCGATGCAGCTCTTGACGCCTTCCTCGGCAAGCTTTGCCAGGACCTGGCCCTGCAGCATCGACTTGCCGCTGCCGTTAAAGCCGGCCCAGACGGTCACCTCGCCCGGGGCAAAGTACAGCCAGAAGTTGGCGAAAGGCATCTTCGGATGCCGCGGCGCGTCAGCACGATCCGGGGTCAGTTCCTCGATGATTTCCTGCGTGTACGCGGCGATGCTGCGCACCTTCTGTTTCGGGTCCGTCTCCTGCTCGTACTCCGAAAAATCGATGTTGTCCAACGTCAAAATTTCCATGATTCCCACTTTCCGTTTTGAAATTGCATCAGCATGTCGCCAGCGCATGCCACCATGTGCCGCGGCTCTTGGGCCGCAATCAGGTCCAGCAGGTCCAGCATGTCGTCGTCCATCTGGGCGCCGTGCACATGCACCACCAGCCCCACCAAAAACCGCAGATCCAACGCGCCGTGAACCTCCCGACGAAGCACCTCGATCTGCGGATAGCTGCCAAGACGGATGCCGTTCTCCGGCTCGTCGTACTTCGAAAAAACAGGCCTGGGCTGGTCGACCAGATCGACGAAAACCTGCGAGGGCATGTAGCCTTCCCGGCGCAGCTGCACGACTTGTCGATGGCCGCGCATCAGCGGAGGTGATCCGTCGAGAACGGGCTCGGAGAGCCATTGACGCCACCAAGCTGCCCGACGTACTGCGCGAACTTGGTGGCTCCGAAGAGCGTGGCAGGGCGGAGGTATTCCTCCATCTTCGGGTCGCCAAGCCACTCGCCGGCCTTCAGGTCGATGACCCGGATGCAGTCGTCGAGCGATGACTCCCGCAACCTGGCTGCGATCAGCTTCGTGTTCGCCTCCACAGCTCGGTAGGCTTTCCCGGTTTTTTCGTTCAGGTGGTCGAGGACGGCGAGAACGTCGGGCGAGTTGCCCGACAATGTCTTTATTCCTTTCCCTTCCTTTCCCTTCCCTTCCGTCAATGAGGACTCAGTGAGTGGTAACTGATTTTGTTCCTCAGAAGGCTTTGGAAGCCCTGATTTCGAGGGACGATTGATGACCTGATGTCGATCGAAACCCTTGATGTGCAAGTACTTTTCGCCATTCACTTCATACTCAATGAGTAATCCGTGAGCGATCAGGTCCAAAATGATCGGTTCGCAGTCGATGGCGTCGGCCGGGAAGATTTGCATCTTCAGTTTTTTGGCCGAGCGTTGAAGGTTCCCTGAGTCATCAGCGAAATTCCATGAGCCGATGAAGAAAAGACGCTGCTCCATCGAAAGCTCGACGATCTTCTCGTCAGTCCAGAAATCCGGCTTGATCGAACGAATTCGTGCCATTACGCCGCCTCCCTCACCTGCTCCAGCCCTTCCTTGATCTGGAAATCCTTGATGAGATCGCGGGCATAGCCGGCGGTCATTTCCAGGGAAGCTGCGCGGATGTGTTGGAGCGAGACGCGCGCGGCGGCGGTCTGGTGCTCGTTGATGGGCATGTCGATTTGCAGGGCCTTGCCGAGCTTGCGGAGGCCGTCGAGGTGCAGGTCGACACCGAAGCGACGTTCATGGATTTCGAAGGCTTCTACGACGCCTGCAATGGCCACAGCGGAGTCATACCAGTGGCCGTCAATCTGGTCCTTGAAGATGGCCACGCCGTTGCTGGCGACATCGATAGTCCCGTCCTGCTCCATCTGCTCCACGATGGCCAGCAGCGGGTCCATGATGGCCTTGACCTTCCAGGGCTGCATCTTCAGCTTGATGTTGTCGCCGGCCATGCGGCCAGGACGGTACGCCTTGTTGCGCTTCTTCATGCGGCCTCCTTCTTGCGCATGATCTTGTGCAGCAGCTTGCCGGCGTCGGACTTGGATTTGGCCTTCATACGCTGCAGCCAGCCAACGGCGGTTTGCACCAGCGCGCGCAGCTTCGGTTCGATGGTGCGCATTTCCTGTTCGGTCAGATGGCCGTCCACCAGGGCGTCAGTGGAAGCGGCGACGGCGTCACCCAGCTGGGCCACGGCCTTGAAGACCAGGCGCTGGATTTCCTCGACGTCGATATCGCCGCCGTCCGTGGTGGGGATGTCGATGCAGATCTTTCCGAGGCGGAAAGCCTGCGCTTCCAGTGCCGACAGCGCATCAGGAACACTCACGCTGTGGCAAAGATCCATGATGACGGTGGCCTCTTCGAAGCTGGGATAGTGCGATGTCACGCCCGGGCTCAGCTTCTTGTACAGCACGCCGGCGCTCATACCGAGCCGCTGCGCGAGCGCTTCAATGCCGCCAGGATAGGCACGTGCCGCCGTGTAAAGGCAGTCGTGCTGGCTGGTCTGGCCGTAGTGATAGGTCATGGGAAATTCCTCGATTTATTTCCGCTGCGCACTTGCTGCGGTGCGCATAAAGTCCAGATCAACCAGACTCACATTGAAAGGACGAACCATGGAACTCACCGCCACGGCCCTGCTGCGGGCCAACTTGGAAGCGATCAGCCCGAAGAACGAAGTGGAATGGCGCACACAGCGCGCGCTGCTGGACATGGCCGAGCGCCAGCTCGAAATGGCCGATGCCATCAAGAAGCTGGGCGAAGACGGCAGGCTGCTGCGCACGATGGTCGAGCGCGTGGCGCACCGGTGAGCCAGGGTCTGGCTCATTGCTGCTCCACCAGCTCGGGCCAGATGATTTGCCACTTCTCCGGGAACATTTCCTGGCGGGTCACTTGGCCTTGCGTCGCTTTCTCGATGGGTGCGGCGTATTCAATCGGGATAGGGCGATGGCCGCTTGCCCAGCGGCTGACATCAGGCGCATGGGCGCCAATCTCACGGCAGAGCTGCGCCATGAGGCCATGTTTCTGAGAGAGGTAAGTTTTGAGGTCCATGTACTGAGTGTATAGCTATTTGCTAAAACTTTGCAAGTAGCTATGCAGCTTTCAGCGCATGTATTTTTTTAGCGTTATGCTATTTAATGCCCGGATGAAAACAATTGACGAAATACGCCGGGAAAATCTGCTGATCGCCATTGCGCGAGCGGGATCTGCGTCTGCCCTGGCAAAAAAGGCTGACATATCCAGCGCATACATCAGCCAGATAAAAACTCGCCAAAAACAAAGTTCCACGGGCACCGAGCGCACCATGGGCGATGCCGTGGCCAGAAAAATAGAAGAGGCCATTGGGGAGATTCAGGGGTGGATGGACACGGACCATGCAGGACCGTTGCCGCGCAGCTACACGCCAGTGATTGAGCATGACCCTGATGACCCCGATTTTGTGGAAATCAAAAAGGTGAAGCTCAAACTTTCTGCAGGCATTACGGGATTCGTATCCATTCCTGACTATGACGACGGGCGGCCGATCACTTTCCGTCGGGAATGGCTGACGAAAAAGGGATATTCGGCAGAGCACTTGATCGCTGTCAGCGTCAAGGGCGAAAGCATGGAACCGACTATGTCGGACGGCGATACCGTGGTCATCAATACGCTTGACACGACGCCGCGCGACGGTGAGACGTATGCGATCAACTATGACGGCGAGGACATCATCAAGCGGATGGTGCGCGACTATGGCCGCTGGTTCCTCGTCTCTGACAACCCGGACCAGAAGCGCTACCACCGGCAGGAATGCTCACAGGGGACATGCGTTGTAATTGGCCGCGTCGTGCTGCTTCAGCGCGAGCGATTCTAACCAGGGAGGGACCATGAAACGAATTCTGATCACCGCGCTTGTGGCCGGCAGCTTGGCTGGGTGCGCAACCACCAAACAGGACCCATTGATGCAATGCGTCGCGGCGATCAATGCCAAGACCTCATACGATCCGTTGCGGTCGAAGATGTCCTTGATCGGCGCCGATGAGCAGACCGTGGCCATGCTGGCCAGCATAGAGCGCCCCTCCGAAGCAGAAAAGCCCCTGATCCTGAGCTGGGCAAACGACCGGCAAGCATGCCTGCGCCAGGATGAGGTGAATCGCAAGGACATGCATCCTGCAGTTCGTAACCTGTTCGCCATGTCATCCTCCATGACAACGACAGCTATCAGCCAGCTCTATGGCGGCCAGCTGACCTACGGCGAGTTTGCGCAGCGGCGCCAGCAGATCACCGACGCGCTGCGCAAGGACTTGAGCGCCATGGAATCGACGGCAATGGCTCAGGACGCGGCCAACAAGCGCCAGGTGCTGCTGATGCAGCTCCAGAGCCAGCTGAACAAACCCGCGCCTGCGCCCATGCCTGCGCCCTACATGATGCCGCTACCGGCGCCGGCAGCCAGCACCACGAATTGCACGACCATCGGCAACCAGGTCAACTGTGTGAGCAGGTGATATGGCCATTGATATTCGCGAAGGATTCCATCGCATCGGAAAGGCCACAAACCTAATTTTTTCAGCTGCAGTCGGCGTTTCTCTCTTTTTTTCGCAGGATAATTTGACCCAGTATTTGTTGGTCAGGGCGCCTCTTATCCCGCCAAAAGAAATCGCTGAATGCCGCTCTTCAGATTATCGGAAGTGGATTGGTTCTTCTTCTGCCACTATCGGCTACAACAGGGTTCTTTGTTTTGAGCAATACCCTTCTGATGACGGAAAAATGAGAGGCATTCCATTCGCATATTCGGAAGATAAAAAATCTTGGCATGTGAATACCCCATACAGCCAAGAAGTTACTGAATATATGGACAAATACGCCTCATCCCTCGAAGTGGATCAATATCCACCCCCACCGATCAAAACGCGTATTTTCGATTTGCTTACCAGGGTGACAAAGGCTTTTGGGGGCGCCGCTTTGTCATTTTGCATACTGTTCATGATTTTCCGTGGAATTGCTTGGATTGCAAACGGGTTCATAAAGAGATAAACAAGTTCAGCGATCTGGACCGCCGCCCGGCGGTTTTTTTTCGTCAGCTAAAAGCACAAGCTAAAAATATTTAGCTTTTAGCGCAAATTATTGTTGACGCTTGCTTTAGCTATTTGCTAAAGTACCTCCATCGCAGCAAACAACCGATGGAGAAAAAGCGATGTCGATTCCTGCCCAACCACAGATTGACCAGAGCCTGATGTTCCTGCGCTCTGCCGTCGAAAAGTGCAATCACCACCTCGACCTGTACGGCAGCTTCTGCCCGCTGGAGCGCACGTTCACCGTTGAACAAGTCGCGCTCACCGGCACGCTGATCGACATCAGCGACTTCTTTTCTCATGCCGATTTTCGCAGCTGGACCGCGCTGGTCAATGAAGACGGCGCTGGTCATGAAGAAGCTCAATCCCGCGCGCTGGACGTGATGTTCGGCGATGACCTGCAGCGCTTGGATGCGCTGGGGATCGGGGCCTGACCACCACCACGCATAGAGATAGGAAAGAACATGAACAAGCACACTTCGACGCCGTGGCACGTTACTGATGATGGCGATGTAGCAGCAATTGTTGATGGCGTTGAATCGTTGTTGGCTGACACGCTGACTCATCAAAGCATCAACCGTTTCAACCATCGGGAGAACGCCGCCCACATCGTCCGCTGCGTGAACAGCCATGAGGCGCTTGTGAAAGCGCTGCAGACGGCGCGGAAGATGATCCCGTTCGACTACAAGCTGCCGGGGATCATTGAGATTGACGCCGCCCTCGCCGCCGCAGGAGCCCAGCCATGATGCTCCAGCCCCTCTACATCGCCGGAGCGCTGGCGATCTATTCGACGTGCGACTGGCTGCTGTCGGCCGGCGCTGAGTTCATCCTGCACCTGCTGGGGGTCGCATGAAGACGTTCCTGGCATTCCTGCTCGGCCTGATCGTCGGCTTTGCGCTGGCGCTGTATATCGGCCTGACGCTGACCGAGCCGCTGAGCCCTGTTCGTCCTACGTCGGCGCGGCCGGCGGCTTGCTGGAGGGCTGTGTGATGGCCTATCGAATCTTGACTGCTGAAGCGCGGGCAGAACGCGCTGACTACCAAGACCTACTCAGCGAACGAGGATGCTCCTGCCATATCTCGCCACCTTGTAGCGTATGTGTGCATCCAGGCAACCCTGTGAATCAGGAAGGCACCGACGAATGCTGGATCACGCTCGGCGGCTCGCTGGTTCGGTCGCGCAACAAGCGTGAGGGGCGTTACGGTGGCCGCACTGCAGCGAACCACGACCTTCATGGTCGTAAGTTCAAGATGGATCGCCATCACTTCCGTGGGCTTGACAACACTGCCTTCGGCGGAGGTCTGTGATGCGCCAGATCATCATTGAAATCGACGGCCCTGAAGGCAAGTTCAACGTGCGTGAAGGTGAGAAGCACACCGGTGGCGTGAACTGGGATGAAATGTTGAGCCAAGTTGCATCCATGACCATTCCGGATTTCATCGTTTGGCGCGGCACCTATCCCATGCTGACGGATGCAGAGTGGGAAGCGCGAAAAGTCCGTTTGACGGAGCCGCTATGAGCCAGCCAATAGCCGCCGCCCTGCTCTGCCTGTGCTTCGGCGTGCAGGTACTGATGACAGCAGCAGACGACAGCGCCCAGCGCGCCGCCGAACTGCAGATGAAGCGTCGAATCATCAACAAATTCCCGGCCGCCGAGTTCGGCCAGCCTGTTCAACATCTGGAGAAGAAATGAGCAACGAAATCGCCACCGGCCCCGTATTTGATCTGACGCCGCGCACCTTGGGTGAAGCCATGGAGTTCGCACACATGCTGGCAGATTCCACCATCGTGCCCAAGGATTTCATGGGCAAGCCCGGCAACGTGCTGGTGGCTATCCAGTGGGGCATGGAAATCGGCTTGAAGCCGATGCAGGCCATGCAAAACATCGCAGTCATCAACGGCCGGCCCTCCATTTGGGGCGATGCTGCCCTGGCCCTGGTCAAGGCATCCCCACACTACGAAGATGTGATCGAGACATACGAAGGCACGGGCGACAAGAAAAAGGCCGTCTGCATCGCCAAGCGCAAAGGGCGCACCGATGTCGTGTCTGAATTCTCCGTCGAGGATGCAAAGACTGCCGGCCTGTACAAGAAGTCAGGCCCCTGGACGCAATACCCTGACCGCATGCTGCAGATGCGTGCTCGCAGCTTTGCGCTGCGCGATCAGTTCCCTGATGTTCTCAAGGGCTTGTCTATCGCGGAAGAAGCGATGGACATCCACAAAGAGCGCGACATGGGCCGAGCTGATGTCGCACAGCGTCAAACTGCCGCCATCGGCAATGACGGCGCATCACCGGCACTTCTGGAACAAGCCAATGCCGCCGCCGAACAAGGCGTGGCTGCGTATCAGCAGTTCTTCCAGAACACCAGCAAGGAAAACCGCAAGGCGCTGGCCGGTGAGCATGATGCGCTCAAGCGTAAGGCACAGGCCGCTGATGCTGCGCGCACCGTGGAGAACAAGCCGGCCGCCCAGCAGCAGGAAGTCGCTGATGTTGATTTTGTGGCTGCGATGGATGAGGCCGAGGCCAAGCAGCAGGCCGGCGACGGCGACTACGTTCCTGAGTAAGCCTGCCATGCTGATCTACAACTGCGAACAAGGCACACAGGAATGGCATGCGGCGCGTGCTGGCGTTATCACCGCCAGCATGTTCCGCGTGGCGCGCACGAAGGTGAATTGCCTGGATGAGCGCCAGCAGGATTACGTCAATGCCATCCTGCGCGGGCAGTCGCAAAAAGAGGCCATGTCCATCGCTGGCTACAAGGCAGCGCCCAAGGCCGAAGCCATCCAGCGCGCCCTCGACGGGGAAAAGGTCGGCGACTACTCCGACGCAGCCAAGGATTACGCATTCCGCCTCGCCGTCGAGCGCATCAGCGGCGCGCCACTGGACGAAGGTTTCGAGACCTATGCCATGCGCCGCGGCCATGAGATGGAGCCCGAGGCACGCATGGAGCACGAGGTACAGACTGGCCTGCTGGTTGAGGCGTGCGGCTTCGTGGCCACCGATGACCGCATCTTTGGCGGCAGCGCTGACGGTCTGATCGGTGAAGACGGCGGTGCTGAGTACAAGTGCCTCATCTCGCCCGAGGAAATCCGCCGCATCTGGTTCGGTGATGACTGGAGCAAGTACGTTGATCAGGTGATGGGCTGCCTCTGGTTGACAGGCCGCAAGTGGTGGGACTTCTGCATGTACTGCCCGGCGCTGGCACCCATCGGCAAGCAGCTGTGGCGTCGCCGTGTCGAGCGCGACGAGGCATACATCGAGGCGCTGGAAGCTGACCTGATGGAGTTCAAGGACCTGGTGGACGAGTGCGAGCGCAAGTTGCGGGAGGACGTATGCGCCTGAGCACATGGCTCGCTTTGCGCTGCCGAGAAGAGCAGTTCCAGCAGTTTCTGCGCGTACCCGACGAGCATACGGCTACGCGCGTTGTAAGAGCCCTGTGCGACGTTGAAAGCCGCGCCGAGGTAGACACCAACCCGGTGGCGCAAAAACGCTGCCATGACCTGATCCGCAAGCCGTATCTCGCATACACAGAAAGGAGCATCACCCATGTTTGAGTTCGTCGCGCAACCCGTGAAGTTGAACAAAGTATCGACCCCCATGGAAAACCATGGCCAAGAGCTGAAGCTCGGCGTCGTCCTGACTTGCCAAGCCGTTCTGCCAAACACCATCTTGAAGGCGTTCGGCGCTGGCCTGCTGGAATCGATGTACCGCACTCCGACCGAAGAAGAGCGCGCCGACCTGGCCACTGATCCCGACTCGCTGTGCATGATCAAGCATCCGCGCATGGGTCCGTTCAGCTGGGACTACGAGAGCGAGGGCTACACCGCTGTGGTCGACCATGGCCTGGGCGGCGAGAGCAACCTCAAGCTGGTGGACTTCAAGGTGCGCGAGATCGAGATCACGCCGATGGAAGGCGCGGTCGTGCAGATCAAGTTCAACATCAACTGCCACCCGGACCCGAAGGATGTCGGCGCGCTGGCCGCCAAGCAGAAGCAGGACATCAACATGCAGCTGAATGGGCCGGCACCGCAGACGGCCGAAGACCTCTTCAACAAGGCAGCGTAATCCCCCGTGCCAGTCCCCCGCTGGCTTCGCGCTGGTCGACCGCCGGTAATAGTCGACCACCAACATCAGAGCGGCAGCGTGGAAGGACACGCGGAGTGCAAATAGTAGACGGAGGTTCTGGCGCACACGAGGGCGCAAAGAGGCCAGTAGGGTATGCACAAAGAGGCATTGACAGAGGGCATAGGCTCACGCTGGGTAAAGCCAAGTAGACCGAACCGATATGCACATAAGTCCGACAGCCGGAATCAAGTCCGGCCCGCTCTGATGTTGGTAACCCAGGAGCCCCCATGGCAACAGAAGTGCAAAAGATCCTGCAGGCGAACCGCGAAGGCGTGAAGCTCAGGCTGCAGCAAGGTGCGGACATCATGCGCGAGCGCGTGCTTGCGCTGGGACTGCCGCAGGAGATCGCCGCTAAGGTGGCGGCTATTCAGATCAACGAGGTGAAGAAATGAGCCAAGAACGCCAATGGACCGACCCCGTATCGCTGGGCAGCGTGAACCGTGACTATGACCAAGGCTTTTCTGATGGTTGCAGCGAGTCGAAGCGGCTGAATGAGCACTTGGTCGCAGCCTCTGCACAAGGGCGCGCAGCAGGGCTGGAGGAAGCGGAATTGATCGCGTTGCTGCGTG
>NZ_DBIC01000080.1:0-7915 GCF_002296545.1 Herbaspirillum sp. UBA812
TCATCGGATTGCCCAGGGCAGCGCCGCCCACCACTGCCGGACGCGGTGCCGACCAGCTCCAGCCGCGGCCTGACTCGACGCGCCGCTGTTCCAGCCAGCGCTGCTGGTCGAACATGAATTCGGGCGGCATGAACTGCGCATCGCTTTCGCGCGCCGGCGTCTTGAAAGGGCCAAGATGGCCGCCATAGACTTTGTAGCCCTGCATCAGGCTGATATGGCGCAAGCCGGGCGCGTGGGCTTCCACCGTCTGCACCGTGTTCTGCAGCATGGCCAGGTTGGGGGCCACCAGTTCGCTCCAGCTGGGGCGATGCTGATAGGCCGCATAGAACACGTGTGTGACCTGTTCCAGCGGGGCCAGCTGGCGTTTGGCATCGCTGGCGTCGAGCAGATCCACCGAAACGTGGCGCAGCCGCTCCTCTTTGCGGTGCTCGCCACCCCTGCGCGACAAGCCGATCACCTCCCACTGCGGCAGGGACAGCAGGTGCGCGATCAGCTGGCTGCCGATCACGCCGTGGGCTCCCACTACCAGGGCGGTCTGGCGCTGCGGCCGGGAAGTGCTTGGGGTCTGGGTCATGGCGGGCTCCGTCAATCAGATGGGGGTAGTCCGTTCGGTGCGGGCCAGGGTGGCCGGTCGTGCATCCATCTTCCAGCTAACCAGGGCCACGGCAATCCCCGCCAGCGGCAGCAGCGCCGCCACGTAAGGCACCGCATGCAGGCCCGGCCCATGATCGATGGTCACGCCACCCAGCCAGGCACCCGCAGCATTGCCCAGGTTGAAGGCCGCGATATTGGCCGAGGAGGCCAGGTTGGGCGCACCGGTCGCCTTTTCCAGCACGCGCATTTGCAGTGGCGGCACGGTGGCGAAGGCCGCCATGCCCATCAGGCCCACGCCGATGATGGCGGCGATCTTGTTTTCATTGGTGAGCCCGAATAGCACCAGTACCACCGCCAGCAGCACCAGGCTGCCCAGCAGGGTGGCCATGAGCTTGCGGTCAGCCAGCTTGCCGCCGGCCAGGTTGCCGATCACCAGTCCCAGGCCGAACAGCAGCAGGATGGGCGAGACCGCCGACGCCGGGAAACCGCTGATGTCGGTCAGGATCGGAGCGATGTAGGTGAAGGCCGCGAACACGCCGCCAAAGCCCAACACCGTCATCAACAGCCCCAGCATGACCTGCGGACGCATGAGCACGCGCACTTCCTTGCCGAAGTCGGCTTCTTCACCGCCTTGCGAGCGCGGCACCAGCACGGCGGTCGCAGCCAGCGCGATCACGCCGATGACGGTGACGGCCCAGAAGGTGGCGCGCCAGCCATAGATCTGACCCAGCCAGGTGCCGAAGGGCACGCCCAGCACGTTGGCCACCGTCAGGCCAGTAAACATCAGGGCGATGGCCGAGGCCTGCTTCTCCTTGGGGACCAGGCTGGTGGCCACCACCGAGCCGACACCGAAGAAGGCGCCATGGGCGAAGGAGGCCACCACGCGCCCGATCATCAGCGTGGCATAGCCCGGCGCGATGGCACAGGCCAGGTTGCCGATGACGAAGACCACCATCAAGGCGATCAGCAAGGTCTTGCGCGGCAGGCGTCCGGTGGTGGCCGTGACCAGCGGGGCGCCCACGAACACGCCCAGCGCATAACCGGTTACCAGCAGACCGGCCGAAGAGAGGCTCACGCCCAGGTTGGTCGCTACTTCCGGCAGCAGACCCATGATGACGAACTCGGTAGTCCCGATGGCGAATGCGCTGATGGTCAGCGCCCAAAGTGCAATTGGCATGGCAATCCTTCCAGAATGAGGAGTAATGAGGGTTTCCGGCTGCCGAACCCGAAATGGAGTCGCAGCGATGTGAAGGATTGTGCGCGCAGTCTTTGTTGAGAAAAATGCCGTTACAATCAAAGAATATTTGATCCGGAGTCAACAATGAGTATTCAGTCCGAGGAATTGCGCACCTTCGTCGCGGTCGTTGAGGCCGGCACGCTCTCGGCTGCGGCCGAAGTGCTGGAGCAGACCACCTCCGGGGTGAGCCGCGCGCTGTCGCGGCTGGAGGAGAAGCTGGGCGCGAGCCTGCTGACCCGCACCACGCGCCGCATGGAGCTGACCGAAGAGGGCGAGGCCTTCCTCGAGCAGGCGCGCGCCATCCTGGCCGCCATGGAGCAGGCCGAAGACACGGTGCGCATGCGCACGCGCAAGCCGGTCGGGAAGTTGCGCGTGGATGCGGCCGTGCCTTTCATGCTGCACTGTGTGGTGCCGCATGTGGGCGCTTTCCGCGCGGCCTATCCGGAGATCGAACTGGAGCTGACCACCAACGACCGCTTCATCGACCTGGTCGAGCAGCGCGCCGACATCGCCATCCGCATCGGCGAGTTGCAGGATTCCACCCTGCATGCGCGGCCGCTGAGTTCAGCGCGCCTGAACATCGTCGCCAGTCCCGAGTACCTGGCCCGCCACGGCGCGCCGGAGTCGGTGGAAGCGCTGGAACAGCACCAGCTGATCGGCTTTTCCCAGCCCGATAGCCTCAATCACTGGCCGCTGCGCCACACTGCGGGAGACCGCTATCAGGTGCGTCCGGCGATTCGCGCCTCCAGCGGCGAGACCATTCGTCACCTGGCGCTGCAGGGGCAGGGCATTGCCTGCCTGTCCGACTTCATGACCGCGGCCGACCTGGCGGCAGGCCGCCTGGTGCGCCTGCTGGATCATTACGATAGCGGCTTCCGTCAAAAGATCTCGGCGGTGTACTACCACAACACCCAGCTATCGCGCCGCATCAGCTGTTTTCTGGATTTTTTGCAATGCAAGCTGTAAATCGGAAACGTTTTGCCGTTATTCCAGTCTGAGCGCCAGCACTGCCGCAAGGGGGAAGGATCCTGTGGCTGTCATCACGACAAGATTGATCCGGAGAGAACAAGATGAAGCAAACGGAAAACGCCATGGCCACAGGCCGTCCATCGATCGCGGCGATGTGCCGCGCACCGCTGCAAGGGCTGCTGCTGGCCGGGGCGGCCCTGCTCAGCCTCGGAACGGCCACGGCGCTCACCGCACCGGCTGCGCATGCGGCCAATGCCAGCGTGCTGTCCTTTTCGCCGCAGGGCGAAGTGCAGCGCATCCGCCAGGTGCGGGCGCGCTTCTCGGAATCGATGGTCAAGTTCGGCGACCCCAAGGCGGCCTCGCCCTTTGATGCCGATTGCGCCATCAGCGGCACGGCACGCTGGGCCGATGACAAGAACTGGGTCTACGACTTCGAACGCGACCTGCCGCCCGGTACCCGCTGCAGTTTCAATTTGCGTGCGGATGCCCGTTCCGTCGCCGGCAACACGGTCAGCGGCAAGACGCGCTTCCAGTTCAGTACCGGCGGCCCGGCGGTGAGCCGCGTCGAACCGTACAGCGGCGCACAGATTGCGGAAGACCAGGCCTTCATCCTGTTCCAGAACGGGCCGGCCACCGAGGCTACGGTTCGCGACCACCTGTATTGCGAAGCCGAAGGCATCAATGAGCGCATTCCCACCAAGGCCGTCGGCGACGCTGATCGCAAGGCCTTGCTGCAGCAGTTCGCCAAGGGCTCGGACCCGGCGTCGGTCACCATCGTGCAGTGCCAGCAGCGCCTGCCCAACGAGGCGCACGTGAAGCTGGTCTGGGATCGCGGCATTGCCGCTGCCAATGCGCCTGCCATCGTGACCTCCAAGCCGCAGGTCTTCAATTTCCAGGTGCGCAGCGAATTCGCCGCCAGCCTCTCGTGCCAGCGCGAGAACGCCAACGCTGCCTGCTCGCCCATCCTGCCGGTCACCTTGTCGTTCTCGGCCCCGGTGCCGCGCAAGCTGGCCGAGCAGGTGGTCATGAATGCCACCACGGGCAAGATCAAGCCCACGCTGGAAGGAGACAAGGACGAAGCCGTACGAGAGCTGCGCTTCAAGCCGCCGTTCCCGGAGAAATCCGACTTCACCATCAGCCTGCCTTCCGGCTTCAAGGATGAAGATGGGCGCACCCTGGCCAATGCAGGGGCCTTCCCGCTGAAATCGGCGCTGGCGGATTTCCCGCCGCTGGCCAAATTCCCGGCCGCCCCCTTTGGCATCATCGAGCTCAACGCTGATCCCACACTGCCGGTCACACTGCGCCGCGTGGAAGCCGGGCTGCTGGTGCGTGGCAAGGACGGCCGCGCCATGCCCGGCCAGGTCGCCGACCTGAAGGTCGATGGCGACAAGGCCGTCATCGCCTGGCTCACGCGCCTGAACAAGTATCACGAGAAGTGGGGCGATCCGAAGAAGGTGGATACGCGCAGCGTCAGCCTGCTGGCCAAGGAACCCGGTGCGAAGAAACTCGATCTGCCTGCACAGAAGGACGCCAAGGAGGGCGAATGGCCCTTTGAAGTGATCGGCATTCCCCTGAAGGATCCGGGCTTCTACGTGGTCGAACTGGAATCCCAGAAGCTGGGCGCGTCGCTGCTGGGCAAGCCGCAGCCGATGTATGTGCGCACCAGCGCGCTGGTGACCAACCTGTCGGTGCACGTCAAGCTGGGCCGCGCCAATGGCGCCGTCTGGGTAACCCGGCTGGACGATGCCAAACCGGTAGCCGATGCCGAGATCCGCGTCTCCAATTGCGACGGCACCCAGCTCTGGCAGGGCAAGACCAACGCCAGCGGCGTGGCCATGATGCCGGTGCTGGAAGATGCCTGCGTGAACCGCGGCTACAGCGCGGAGAACGCCGACAAGATCAGCGGCCTCTTCGTGAGCGCGCGCAAGACCGATGAGAAGGGCCGCCAGGACATGGCCTTTGCGCTGACCTCGTGGAATGAAGGCATCGAATCCTGGCGCTTCAATTTGCCGACCGACATGGACAAGTCGGCCACCACACGCGCCACTACCATCTTCGACCGCACCCTGTTCCGCGCCGGGGAGACCGTCTCGATGAAGCACGTGATCCGCACCGAGACCATGCAGGGCTTCGGCCTCATGCGCAAGGAAGACCTGCCTACGCGGGTGCGCATCAGCCATCTCGGCAGCGGCCAGCAATACCAGTTCGCGCTGAACTGGCGCGGCAACAAGAGCGCCGAGACCAGCTTCACCCTGCCCAAGGAAGCCAAGCTGGGCAGCTACGAGGTCGTGCTCGACCAGGGCACAGTCGATCCCGCTGCCAGCAGCAATGCCAATGGCCAATCCGATGACGGCGACAATGAAGCGGGCTATGGCCGAGGCACCTATGTGACCGGCAGTTTCCGCGTCGAGGAATTCCGCCTGCCCCTGATGCAGGGACGCATTACGCCGCCCAAGGGGGCGCAAGTGGCCATCAAGGAACTGCCGCTGGATCTGCAGCTGAACTACATCAATGGCGGTGCCGCCGCCAACCAGGCGGTGCAGGTGTCGTCGCTGTTGCGGTCACGTTCGGTCAACATCGCTGGCTACGACGGATTCTCCTTCGATGCGCCGCGTAACGACGATGACAGCAATGCTGATGACCAGAAGATCGTCGCCGACAAGCTCGCCGTCACGCTCGACAAGAACGGTGCCGGCCGCGCCGTCATCGGCAAGCTGCCCGCGCTGCAGCGCCCGCAGGAACTGCTCACCGAGATGACCTACAGCGATCCCAATGGCGAAGTGCAGACCATCTCCAACGTCACGCCCTTGTGGCCGTCGGCGGTGGTGGTGGGCCTGCGCACCGGCAACTGGGTCTCGGTGAAGAAGAAGCTCACGCTGACCGCCGTCACCCTCAATACTGCAGGCCAGCCGCAGGCCGGTGTGCCGGTGGAAATCCGTGGCCTGGCGCGCAAGACCAATTCGCACCGCAAGCGGATGGTCGGCGGCTTCTACGCTTATGAAAACGACGAGAGCAAGCAGGACCTCGGCAAGCTTTGCTCCGGCAAGAGCGACCAGCACGGCATGTTCACCTGCGATACCGAATTGTCCGAAGCGGGCAATGTAGAGCTGATTGCCAGCGCCAAGGATGGCAATGGCAACGCTGCTGCTGCCCGTTCCTCGGTGTGGGTCACCGGACGCGGTGAAGTCTGGTTCGATGGCGAGAACCAGGACCGCATCGACATCCTGCCCGAGAAAAAGAATTACCAGCCCGGCGAGACCGCCAACTTCCAGGTCCGCATGCCGTTCCGCTACGCTACCGCGCTGGTCGCGGTGGAGCGTGAAGGCGTGATCGATACGCGCGTGGTGCAGCTGTCCGGCCAGGACCCCACCATCAGCGTACCGATGAAGGCCGAGTATGGTCCCAACGTGTATGTGTCGGTGTTGGCCGTGCGCGGCCGCATGCGCGAGGTGCCGTGGTATTCCTTCTTCATCTGGGGCTGGAAGGAACCGATCAACTGGTGGCATGAATTCCGCGAATACCAGGGACCAGGCCCCATCGTCGATCTTTCCAAGCCAGCCTGGAAATTCGGCATCGCCGAAGTCAACGTGGGTGATGCGGGCCATCGCCTGCAAGTGGCCGTCAGCACCGACAAGCCGGCTTATCCCATCCGCGCCACGGCCAAGGTCAAAGTGCAAGTGAAACTGCCCAACGGCAAGCCCGCCGCCGGTGGCGAATTCGCCCTGGCCGCCGTCGATGAAGCACTGCTGGAACTGCAACCCAATGGCAGCTGGGATGTGCTGCGTGCCATGCTGCAACGTCGCAGCTACGGCGTCGAAACATCAACGGCCCAGATGCAGGTGGTCGGCAAGCGCCACTACGGCAAGAAGGCCACGCCTGCTGGCGGGGGCGGTGGCCGTGCGCCCACGCGTGAACTGTTCGATACCTTGCTGGTATGGAAGCCCAATGTCACGCTGGATGCAGACGGCAGAGAACAGCTGGATGTGCCGCTCAATGATGCGCTCACTTCCTTCCGTATCGTCGCCATCGCCGAGAATGGCATCAGCGACTTCGGCACCGGCAGCATCAGCATTCGCTCCACGCAGGATGTGCAGGTCATCTCCGGCCTGCCGCCGCTGGTGCGCGAGGGCGACAACTTCAACGGCAGCGTCACCGTACGCAATACCACCACGCACGATATGACGATCAAGGTCGCCGCGCGTGCGCAAGGTGGTACTACGGCGAGCACGCTGACTCTGCCGGAACGTGAGGTGAAGATTGCAGCCGGACAGTCTGCCGAAGTCATGTGGCCGGTGCAGACGCCGGAAGGCACCAACCAGCTGGCCTGGGAAATCAGCGCCCAGGAGCAGGGCGGACAGAAAGCGCGAGACGCCATGAAGTTCACCCAGGGCGTCGTGCCGGCCGTGCCGGTCACGGTGCAGCAGGCCACGCTGTTCCAGCTGGACAAGAGTGCCGCCATCAATGTCGCGCGACCCGCCGACAGCCTGCCGGGACGCGGCGGCCTGGCGCTCTCGCTCAAGCCCAGCCTGGCCGGTGGCAGCGATGCGCTCACGCGTTACTTCGTCAACTATCCCTTCGCCTGCCTGGAGCAGAAGACATCCAAGGCCATCGGCCTGCGCGATGAAGCGGCATGGCAGAAGATCGTGGCCGACCTGCCGACCTATCTGGATGGCGATGGCCTGGCGTATTACTTCCCGCCCAGCGACAGTGGCGCGCGCCGCGGCAGCGATACGCTGACGGCCTATCTGCTGGCTGCCACCAACGAAGCCGGCTATGCCATCCCGCAAGCCAGCCGCGACAAGATGCTGGATGGCCTCGCGGCCTTCGTGGAGGGCAAGGTGATGCGCGATTTCTGGTCGCCGCAAAAGGATCTGGACGTGCGCAAGCTGGCCGCCCTGGAAGCGCTGTCGCGCTACAACCGTGTGCAACCCGCGATGCTGGGTTCGATCCAGATCAATCCCAACGTCTGGCCCACCTCGGGCCTGCTGGACTGGATCGGCATCCTGCAGCGCGTCTCTGCCATCCCCGAGCGCGACAAGAAGCTGGAGCAAGCCGACCAGATCCTGCGTGCCCGCCTGAACTTCCAGGGCACGCGCATGGGCTTCTCCAATGAAG